>CAMWMS010000055.1 GCA_947175435.1 uncultured Lachnospiraceae bacterium
GGAACAGTCTGTACAACTCCCCCTCCTCATCGCACTCAATACGGGCAGTTCTGTCACCGGCGACAAATTCCCGAATCTGTTTCACCGCATCCTCCATCACCCGGTCCTGCTCCCTAAAGTATCTGTAGCAGACCGCAAGTACCGCAATGCCGATACCGACCGTACAAAGCGTTATGGACATAACTGTTCTCCATCGTTCCGGCGTGATTTCTTCCGCCCGTAAAACTGTCCCCGCCGATTCTGACAAAATCAATATAATCGAAAGTATAATAAAGACCAACAGGCAGAGTATGATCTGGCCAAACAGCGCTCTTACCTTCTGATTTGTTAATATCCTCATTCTTTCCTCCGCACCTTTCTTTATTATGCATGATTCCACTTATACCCCATCCCTCGAACCGTCACGATCTTTTCCGGCTCTCCGGGGTCATCCTCGACCTTCATCCGCAGTCTGCGTATATATACGGTAAGCGTCTTATTATCGATAAAATTCTCGTCGTGGTCCCACAGTCTTCCCAAAATCTGTTCGGGCGACAACACCACATCAGGATTTTCCATAAAGAGACATAGCAGCTTATACTCGCTCGAGGTCAGTTCCAGCGGCTTTCCGTCTTTATAGCCCTCCCCTTTCAGCAGGTGCACCGTAATGCCGTTGGAGGACAGTTCCTGATCCGTCCGGCTGAAGTTATCACTTCTGCGAAGAAGTGCATTGATCCTCGACAGGAATACCGCCAGCTTGAAAGGCTTCGTAATGTAATCATCGGCACCGATATCCAGCCCCATAATAATGTCAGTTTCTTCATCGGCAGCCGTCAGGAACATGATCGGCACCTTTGAAGTCTGACGTATCTTCGTACAAATATCAAATCCGGAGCCGTCAGGGAGCGACACATCCAGAATCACCAGATCATATTTACCGTCCGCCCACAGCCGCTTAGCCTCAAGGCTTGTGCGGGCAACATCTATTTCATATCCCTGCTTCCTGACCGCAAAAGTAAGCCCGTTTATCAGGCTCAGATCATCCTCTACCAAAAAGATACGCTTCATCCGTCTTCCTGCCCTTCCATGTCTATCTCATGTTATTTGCACCGGTACATCAATATTCAGTATGATTATATGCAATCGCACAAATCATTTCAAGCAGGAAAACCTGCCTCCGTTCCACTCCCGGAACAAAAGCAGGTTTCCCTTTAGTGCAATTTAGTTTTAAATCTACTTCTCATCAATTATAGGTAAAAACCAGTACTTCAGATCCTTCCTGATGATCTCGAACTTATAGGCCACGCTGCCGCCGTAATTGGGCGCTAAGCCCTTAACCGTAACGCTTCCCTTGTTCTTACCCGCTGCAGTGTTCGCGCCATAGATCAGCGTATAGTCCGTACCTTCCGTAAGAGGAATATTACTTCCTTCTCCCGTGTACGTCACTGTCACCTTCGGTCTGACCTGTCCACCGGTATATACAGCCGGATCGATCTTCACATCCAGCTTGGTTTTCGTCAGCTTCTCCGTGTAGATCTGCAATGGTATCTCTATCTGTCCCTGCAGGGTGTAAGCGGAACCTTCCTTTGCGGTAATGACAGCCATCGGTCTGCCCTCATCCGGTGTGGTCCACCCCAATATCATACTTCTCACATAGCCCTCGAAATCTGCCTGTGTATTCCTTACATAGCTGATCTCATAATCCTTATCTTTTATCAGCTTTGCTTTGCCGTCTTTGACTGTAACTGCAGGCTTATATTCATAGTCAGCCGCCTTTTTGCTATTATACGCTACTTGTGCACACTCGACCGTAATATTACCGCCGCGCAGGTCAGCCTTTTCGATGCTAAACTTCACATCGAACGAGCCGCTGTAATTTCCTTTACCTTTCACGGTGACTGTCGGCGCATTCCCATCAGAAGCGTTCGCCACAGCCTTATTATTCTTATACGCGAGAGTGTAATCCTTGCCAACCTGCAGTCTGGTTCCCCTTTCATTTGTCAGGATAATCTCGCCCACAGGCTTCACGCCCGCTTTGGTATACGGTAAAGTGATCGCGTTCATCGACTCAGACCTTGTCACCTTATTTACGTCTGCGATATCCGCCGCGGTGATCTTGAATTTCTTGCTGATCTTTCCGCTGTAGCCTGCCTCCGCCTTACCGGTAAATGTTATTGTGGCAGTGCCCTTATTGATATTCTTACTGTAGCTTATGGTGTAATCGGTGCCGTATACCAGCTCAGTTCCATCAGTTTTCCATGTGAGGACGGCGTTCTTATTCTGTATGACCGCCCTGCCTGTATATGCCTGGTCCTGCAGCCCGTTTACTTCGACCGTTCCGTTTGTAAATGCCTTACCCTTGATGTTAAATGTCGCGGTCTTCTTTCCTGAATACCCGTTCATTCCTGTGACAACAATCTCCGCCTTGCCGGCGCCGATGTTGTTGTTATAACCCACAGAATAATCCACACCCGGCGTCAGCGTACGGCCACCGCACTTCACAGTAAACACGTTATCTGCATCCGTTTCTGCCGCAACCGGTTTTATCTCTTCTCCTGTATAGTCAACGGTTTTCAGTTTTTTACCAAGCGTGATCTTCGCATTCTTCATCAGGTGTGCCTTATCCGCCACATAAACCGTCCGGCTGATACTGCCCGTATAATTGCCTATACCTGTCACCGTAAGCCAAAATTCGCCGGTATAATTAGCAGGTACCTTCGCGTCGCTATATGGTTTAAGCTCTAACACAGGTTGACCGGAACCGTCACTGGCGAACAATGCCCAGAGTTCCAGTTCATAATCCGTGCCCTCTTTCAGGTTCCTGCCATATTTGAGCGATCCGAAAGGTTTCTGTGCCTTATTTGCCTTCACGAGCTGGTCGTTCACCTTAAGCGTTACCCCTGCTGCCGGATTGGAGTCATCCCCAATTGACGCCCTCAGGATATTGAAATTGATCTTCACGGTCTCCTTATAATTACCCTTACCCGTGATCTCCACGTACGGAAGCGCCGGGTTAAATGCCTCACCCTTAAGCACACCGTTCTTATTCGCATTGATGTTATTATAATACTTGATCGTGTAATCCTTGCCAGCCTTAAGCAGCGTGTTTTCATCATATACGCTGACCGCAGGTTTCTGTGCTTTACCGGTATAATATACATCCGCGATCTCCTGCACCGCAAACTCACCGTCACTGCCTATGCCGAACCACTTCGCATAAAGCGTCAGGTCTGACTGCACGGTATCTGTCCCGAAATCCCATGCCTTCGTACAGGCTGTATCTTTGTACCAGCCATCGAAACGGTATCCCTCCGCCGACGGCTCCTCCGGGCTGTCGATGGTATCGCCTGCCTTAACGCCTGCATAATCCTTCGGCGCTGTTCCGTGTCCCTGCACATCAAACGTAACCCTATAGGTAATGAATTCGCTGACAACATGCAGTATGCCATTCTCATAACGGATCACATAATTCTCTCCGGCATCGGCATTCGCGGGGATGATCTCATATTCGCCTTCCTCCCCTGTACTTCTAATATCACAGGTAAGCTCTGGCTCTTTGATCAACTCATCACCTTCCGCCAGTCCGACCATTTCATACTCGTATTCGATGCTGTCCGGTATCTTACCGCCTATCAGGATCACCTTATCAACCGCCCTGATTATCAGTTCTGCGGCTTCTATGGTAAATGTGCTTTCTATGCTGCCCTTGTATAAATTGATACCCGTCACAATCACTTTAGCCGTACCGACATTGGTATTGTTCTCATAGGACAGTTCATAATCCTTCCCTTCCACCAGTGTGGCAACGTCTCCGTCATCCCCGGTAACCGTTACCTCCAATTCAGGTTCGATGGGCGCCCCGTTATAGGTGTAAGAACCGTCAAGGAATTCAACGTTAACGAAACTATAGTCCAGTTCCCTCGCTTCTACCCACTTCGCGTAGAGTGTGATATTGCCCATGCTTCCCGTGGCAATCTCCGTCACTTTTTCCTTAAATTCCGCGTCCTTGTACCAGCCATCAAAGGCGTAACCTTCTTTGACTGCATCCTTGAGGATTATCGTCTCTGTCTCTGCCGTATAAGTACCCGGGTTGTCACTGTCATTCGTTCCGCCGTCCAGCTCGTAAGTAATCTGGTATGTTTCCTGCTCCTGTGGCGGATAGTTACAATATTTCTTTAAATCATCTAATACTTCAGACCAGCTCCTCATACCGGTGGAGACATACTGCAAATTATTATCCGCGTCTATAAATGCGATGACGGGGGTTGTGACACTATTATCATCACTTCCAAATTTTCGATAATAAGCCCACAGGGCTGAATTATTCTTCCCATCTTTGTCATAACAATAGGTAATCTCGTCACACCCATACTCATTTTTAAATTCAGAGACCTCATCCTTCGTTGCACCAATAATCTCAACTGCATAGATATCTACACCGGTGAACTCATCTATATGGTCACTGAGATTTGCATTAGTCTGTTGGCAATAGTAACAGTTTGGCCTGAAAAAGAACAACACTTTTGGCTTGCCGTCCGCTTTGGAACTTACTGTCTGGTCGTCAATCGTCGTAAAGGTATACTCCAGATTTGTAATATTCGATTTTTCAATCCACTTAGCATAGAGCGTGATATCACCCGTGCTTCCCTGCGGAATCTGCGTCACTTGCTCCTTAAATTCCGCGTCCTTATACCAGCCATCAAATATATAGTTTGTTTTATAAGGGTCTTTTAAAACAATCGTTTCCGTTTCGACCGTATAGGTACTCGGATTATATCCGCTGTTCGTACCGCCGTCCAGTTTATACGTAATATCGTAAGTTTTTTCCGTATCAATCGGATAGCAGTATTTCTTCAGATTTTCTAAAACCTCTGATATGGATGGAGCACCAAAAAAACTACCACCCTGTGTCATATATTGTAAGATGTCATTCTCATCAATATAGCAGATGACAGGAGTATAGAATGCGGACGGAGATATTCCTGCCAAATCTTCTGTCACATACATATATTCTGACAAAACAGATTGCGCACCGCCAGTCGTATCATAAGTAAACGTAATCTCGTCACATCCATACTCGTCCCTGACTTTGCTTACATCCTCCTTGGAGCTTAATCTGTAGTCAATTACGTATACGTCTACTCCTTCAAAAGAACTGATGGAGTCACGAATGTTCTGTAAAAAATTGAAAGCATTGCTTTGACTGGAATAATCAACAAATATCAACAGCTTCGGTCTGCCGTCCGCCTTGGAACTAATTTGTGTATCGTCCAGCGCGGTGAATGTCTTGTCGAGGTTGGCAAGACCAAATCCTATTCCTGTCTTGACCCACTTCGCGTAGAGCGTGATGTCACCCGTACTTCCCATCGGAATTTGCGTCACTTGCTCCTTAAATTCCGCATCCTTATACCAGCCTCTGAATTTGTAATTTAAATTATTATTAGTAGCGTCTTCTAAAACAATCGTTTCTGTTTCGACCGTATAGGTGCTCGGATTCTTATCGCTGTTCGTACCGCCGTCCAGTTCATAGGTAATCCGGTAAACATCCAGATATGAGATGTCTCTCCACTTCGCATAAAGCGTGATATCCCCTGTACTTCCCTTAACGATCTCTGTCACCGGCTCATTAAATTCCGCATCTCTATACCAGCCCTCGAAAGCATAACCTTCCCTGACTGCGGCCGCGAGTGTTATGGTCTCCGTTTGTGCCGTATACGTCGCAGGATTCTCACTGCTGTTCGTACCGCCGTCCAGTTCATAAGTAATCGTATAAATCTTATAATCACAATATTCCTTCAGAGCCTCTATGATATCCTCAGCCGCAGGCTCCTTGCCGTTATACGCTGGCATACCCGGATAAACATACTGCAGATTGTTATTTGCATCGATATAGACAATCGTGGGATCTAAGACGTAGCCGGTAGCATCCGTCAGCTTTTTGTATGCCGCCTGTTTCTCTTTGTTGTCACCATCCTTGTCATAGGTGTAGACAATTTCATCACATTTATACGCCAAACTAAGATTCACGATATTATTCTTCACATCGGTTCCAACCAAATAAATATCTACACCGTGCAGAGGGCTGTCTGGCTTAACCAGCTCCCTCTTGATATTCCCCAACGTATTCACAACACCTGAACTATATGCACCAAAAATCAATACCTTAGGCTTGCCGGATGCCGTCGAAGTGACTGTCGTATCATCCAGTGTCGTATATTCCTGCAGCAGATTTTCAAATTCATATCCCGTTCCTTCTGTCCACTTGGCATAGAGTGTATAGTCCACCCTGCTTTCTGCGTTAATCTCCGTCACCGGCTTCGTATATTCCGCATCCTTGTACCATCCGCCGAACTTATAGCCTTTCCGTGAAGGCTTCTGCAGGATAATGGTTCCCGAATCGCCAAAATATACTTCCGGGTTCTCACTGTTATTTACGCCGCCAGCAAGCGCATAGTTAATCCGGTAAGCTTTGTAATCGCAGTATTCCCGCAGATTGTTGAATACCCTTTCTGCATTGTCCTGCGACTCTATGTACTGGTACTTATCATCCGCATCAATATAGACGACAACCGGTGAAAGAATATTCCCATTCAAAGATTGGTAATCGCCCCGCTGGATATAATCGAAGAGTCTGTCCTCATTCTCGCCACCATCAAAACAGTATGTAATCTCATCTCCGTACTTCTCTTTTATGCCGGCAATAAAATTATTAGCGTTAGTCGTATCAGCCCTTGTGACAACGGCGCAAACAATATCTACTCCTTTAAACCAGTCGCTTCTTTCCTTGATACCCTTAACTAAACCTTCAGTGAAACCACAGTTTTCAAAGGCAAAAACCAGCAACTTGGGTTTCCCATTCATCGCCTTCGAGCTGCCCTCATCACCGTCCACCGTTTCAAACCTGTAATCCTTATTATCGAGGCTATATCCTCTCTTTCTCCACTTGGCATAGAGCGTGATATCCCCGCTGCCGTCCGTTGCAACCTCGGTCACTTTCTCAGTGAATCCCGCGTCCAGATACCAGCCGTCAAACTGGTAGTCCTTCCTGACAGGATCCTCCAACTTGATGTTCTTTCCCATCTCATTATGGTATCTGTTCGGATTCTTGCTGTTGTTCGTACCTCCGTTTAATTCATAGTGGATCATATAAAATTCCGGTCCCGCAGTCGGATAGTTGCAGTATGCACACAGGTTAACCATGACCTGTTCCACAGTCTGATCTCCTATGCTCAAATATTGGAAGCGGTTCTGCGCGTCAATATAGCAGATGATGGGCCGCAGCTCCATACCATTCCCATACCCCCAATAGTCCGCTGCCTCTGCATATGCACACATTTTCCCCCAGTTACTGCCGCTGGCGTCATAAGAAAATGCAATCTTGTCAGAAACTGCCTTCTGGTCGGCTTCAATAAACTCCTTATCGGATCCGCCCCATGGATTATCCGTCGCAATCGCATAGATATCTACACCGGTCAGATCATGTTCCGGATCATTAGAAAGCGCCTCAGTCATTTCTTTTAGAACCGTAGGCGTTCCGTTGACATCATTCCCATAGAATACCAATATTTTCGGTTTTCCGTCCGCTGTCGAGGTCATTTCAACATCACTATTTAGCGGCAGATAACCCTGTTCCAGATTCTCAAGCCCGAATCCTCCCTTGTTTACCGACCACTTGGCATAAAGCGTAATATTGCTTCTGGTGCCTGCCGGAATCTTCGTTACCCTTTTCGTGTATTCCGCATCACTGTACCAGCCCACAAACCGGTAGCCGTCTCTGTAATAAGGTCTCCCCAGTATAAGATCCTCCCCGGAAGTGGAAGAATATGAAGTCGGATTACTTTCCTTGTTGATACCGCCATCCATATTATAGGTAATCTGATAGGTCGAATACCCACAGTACTTTCGGAGGTTCTCTATGATCTTATCCGCTGTCAGGTTGCTCTCCGTTGCATATTGGATCATATTGTTCTGATCAATATAAAACATGAACGGATAAAGATAATTCGTTATTGTCGACTTTCCGTTGACTTTACCGATGTATCCCGACGCAAACGGATTTGATTTCAACATATAAAGCCAGTTAATCACACCCGTCCCGGAAACGCCGATGGTTTCGGCAAAGCTTTTTACGCCGTCTTCCGTTATTTTTATATTTGTATCGATAGCATAGAAATCTATACTGTCCGCGCCGTTCTTAAAGTAGTCGGCAATAGAGCGAAATGTACTGGTTCCTTTATACGATTCAATTGAACTGCTATTGTAAAACATCACCACCGCGGGTTTTCCGTCTGCTCTCGTAAGAGTCTTACCATCGCTGTCAAACACATTCACCGCTTCATAGGAAGCCAATATGTTATCAGCAATATTTTCGACATTATACCCTTCTTCCGCCGTTATTCCATCCGACGGAATCGGCGGGTCTACCACCTCGGGTGTCTCCGGATCCTCCGGATCGTCGGCTACCGTAATCTCGGCGATCAGTACATCTTCTTTTTCTTCCAGTCTCGGATCATCATGCAGGGAATAGTACACTTTACCCTGACAGTATGCACTGCCATAGATGCTATATCCCTCCGTTTTGTCCGGCGTAAACTCCGTACGCTTATCTGTTCCATCCTCCTTGATACTGTAGATGGAAACAGCATCATTATAGAACAGGCGGTCATTTATCATATACAGTCCTGAATAAGCGGTCGTCCAGTAACCGCCTGTACTAGTGTACCATTTCCCGATATTCACGACTTCCGTTCCCGTGCCGGTAATATTAGAAAAGCTTGCCTTTCTCAGACTTCCGCCGTCGGATACATAGTAGCATGAGTCTCCCTTGAACACTAACGGCGCAGTGCTGTTTTTCCAGAAAGCGGAATCATACGTCGTATCCGTGGCTTTATAATTGACCGTATCGCTGCCGTATGTCACTGTCCACCCATAGTGTCCCTGCTCCCCAATAGCCTGGTCGTCGCAGAACATATTGTTATGCGTCGCCCTGCCGACCAGATCCCATGTGGGGTCATCCCATGTCACGTCTACATGATAGTATTCACCGTCCAGCTTCACCATATTCCATGCATGGTTCATCCCTTTACTGCTAACCATATAGCATTCAATTCCCAGCTTACCCAAAAGATACTTATATGCCAGTGCGTAGCCCTGGCATACAGATACGCCGTCCACCAATGTGCCATATGCGTTAAAAGACGATGCAGGAACCGCCCCAGCCAGATAGTTATCATAATCATACTCGACATTAACAGCGAGCCAATCATGCAGTGCAGCCGCCTTCTCTAAATCGCTCATCTCGTCACTCACACATGCCAATGCCGCAGCCGTATTCTCCTCAAAAGTGGCATCGTCATAGCCTGTGTTATAAGTCACAAGTAAATATACAACGTTATTCGTGCCGTATTCAGGTCCGTAGCTAAACCCGTTATTGACAAAATAAAGATCCGGATGTTCATTGAGCACGCCGCTTACCAGATTGCCTACAGTCTCCGTGGTTACACCGTACGTCGAAATATCAATTGTCTCTTTGCGCTCTAACATCTGCTGATACACATAATCTTCTACGCTGTCGTCATATGCAGACACTGAAAAAGTCGCTATACTGCCGCGTCCTGATGGTGCGTCGCCGAACTGGTAGGCGCCTTCTATCTCCGCCTCCACTATCCTGATGTCTTCCGTCACGGCTTCTTCCGTAACGACAGACAGAGCTGACTTCACTAGATCGTTGCCGGATACCTGAGCATCATCCGTCTCTTCTCCTGGATCGTTCTCATCATCCATCTGACTGTCGTCACCTGCCGGATCATCGTCCCCTGTTTGGCTGTCGCCGCCCGTCGGGTTGTCATCGTCCATCTGGCTGTCATCGCCTGCCGGGTTATCGTCTCCCGTCTGGCTGTCACCGCCTGTCGGATTATCGTCTCCCGTCTGGCTGTCACCACCTGCCGGGCTGTCGTCTCCCGTCTGGCTGTCACCACCTGTCGGGTTGTCATCTCCCGTCTGGCTGTCATTGCCTGCCGCCGTTCCGACGCCTTCTGGCTCTTCCACAGTCAGTACCGAAGCAGTCTGCCCGCTCACGATACCGCTGCCGGCTATTTCCGCCGCATAAGATGTCCCGCCCGGAATCTGTATCGACGAGACCATCATGACAATCGCCAGAATAGCCGCACTCAGTCTTTTTCTGAGTCTCATGCTTGTTATCCTCCTTCCAGTTTTCATATCCTGATTTTTCCCTCCCTTTCATCATTCCATTTTCTGTGGCATGCTATCGCTATTTTATCCAAGTATTATATCGCATCCTTTTGCAAAAAGGGGGATTGTGTCATGATTCGACCATGAAACGCATTGAATCGACAGTCGCCTTTCCCAGTCAGGCGGGAATCTCGGATTACAGATACTTGCAACGAATACACAGAAAAGCCTGCCCCATTCCGCTTCCGGAACAAAGGCAGGCTTCCCTATTATTACAATTCACTTTTAAATCTGCTTCATTTCAGCTTCGGTCTCACTTCCGCCACAGTTTGGCTTCCGTTCAATCTCACTTCTACTTCTCATTAATTACAGGTAAAAACCCGTACTTCAGATCCTTCCTGGTGATATCGAACTTATAGGTCACGCTGCCGCCGTACTCAGGCGCTAAGCCCTTAATGGTAACGCTTCCCTTGTTCTTACCCGCAGCGGTGTTCGCGCCATAGATCAGCGTATAGTCCCTGCCTTCTGTAAAAGCACCTCCCATGTACTTCACTGTCACCTCCGGTCTGACCTGTCCGCCGGTATATACAGCTTCGCCAATCTCTACCTCCAGATTGTTTTTCGTCAGCTTATCCATGTAGAAGATCTGCAGCGTTACTTCGAACGACTCCTGCATGGTGTAAGCGGAACCTTCTTTTGCGCTAATGACAGCCACCGGCTTGAGCTTCTCCTTCATCGCGGTACTGCTCATCATATAATACCCGAAGTCCTTCTGCGTGTTCCTTACATAGCTGATCTCATAGTCCGTACCCGCTTTCAGCTTTGTCTTGCCGTCTTTGATCGTGACCGTAGGCTTATATTCATAGTCAGCCGCCTTTTTGACATCATACATTACCTGTGCGCACTCAATCGTGATATTTTCCCCGCGCAGGTCAGCCTGTTCGATGGTAAACTTCACCTCGAACGAACCGCTGTAATTCCCTTTGCCCTTCACGGTAACGGTGGGTGCCTTCTCTGCGGAAGCGTCCGCCACAGCTTTATTATTCTTATACGATAGGGTGTAATCCTTACCGTTACTTAACCGGATTCCCCTTTCATTAGTCAGGATGATCTCATCCACAGGCTTCACGCCTGCTTTGGTATACGGTAAAGTGATCGCGTTCATCGACTGAGCCCTTGTCACCTTGCTGATATCCGCCGCGGTGATCTTGAATTTCTTGCTGATCTTGCCACTATAGCCGGCCTTTGCCTTACCGGTAAATGTTACCGTGGCAGTGCCCTTATTGATGTTCTTGCTGTAGCTTACGGTGTAATCCACGCCGTATACCAGCTTAGTCCCATCGGCTTTCCATATGAGACCAGCATTCTGTACGATCGCCCTGCCTGTATACGCCTGATCCACTAATCCGGTCACTTCGACCGTTCCGTTTGTAAATGCCTTGCCCTTGATGTTAAATGTCGCGGTCTTACTTCCTACATACCCGTTCTTTCCTGTGACTACAAGCTCCGCCTTGCCGACGCCAGCCTTGCTATCATAGTATACACTATAATCCACATACGGCTTCAGCACCGTGCTGCCATAGGTCACCACGAATTCGTCATCCGCCGGTTTCTGCTTCTCTGCCGCTTTCAGTTCGATTCCCGAACCGGTAAAAGGGATGTTTTTCAGGTCTTTTCCCAGCGTGATCTTCACGTTCTTCATCAGGTGTGCCTTATCCGCCACATAAACCATCCGGCTGATACTGCCCGTATAATTGCCTGTACCCGTCACTGTAAGCATGAATTGACCGGTATAATTAGCAGGTACCTTCGCTCCGGTGCATGTTCCCATCGCATTTATGCCGTATCCATCCTTGGCGGACACTATACTGAGTTCCAGCTTATAGTCCGTGCCCTCCTTCATGTTCCTGCCGTATTTAATCGAACCGAAGGGTTTCTGGTCCTTATTGGTCTTCACGAGCTGGTCGTTCACCTTAAGTGTTACCCCTGATGCCGGCTTGGAGTCATACCCAATCGACGACCTCAGAATATTGAAATTAATTCTCACAGTCTCTTTATAATTGCCCTTGCCTGTGATCTCCACGTACGGAAGAGCCTGGTTAAATTCCTCACCCTTAAGCACGCCGTTCTTATTCGCATTGATGTTATTATAATACTTGACCGTGTAATCCCTGCCGGCCTTAAGCAGCGTGTTTTCATCATATACGCTGACCGCAGGCTTCTGTACCTTGCCGTTATAGTAGAGGTCTGCGATCTCCTGTACCGCAAACTCACCGTCACTGCTTACGCAAAGCCACTTCGCATAGAGCGTCAGGTCTGACTGCACGGTATCCGTCCCGAAATCCCATGGCTTCGTACATGCCGAATCCTTGTACCAGCCGTCGAAACGGTATCCTTCCGCCACCGGCTCCTCCGGGCTGTCGATGGTGGAACCTGCTTTTATGTCCGCAAGTGTCTGCGGCGCCGTCCCGTGTCCCTGTACGTCGAATACGACCTGATACGTGCCGGTGTCGTCCTGATTATCCGGATCATCCTCCGCTCTCCACCTTGCGTAGAGCGTGATATTCCCTGCGCTTCCCTTAACGATCTGTGTCACCTGCTCCTTAAAGTCCGCGTCCTTATACCAGCCCACGAAAATATAACCTTCTCTGACTGCGTCCACGAGCGTTATGGTCTCCGTATCTGCCGTATACGTCGCAGGATTCTCACTGCTGTTCGTTCCCCCGTTCAGCTCATAGGTAATCTTGTAAGTTCCTGCCGGTATGGGAACGTACTCTTCGGGCATATAGTCACAGTACATGTCCAGATTATCTAAAACCGTCTGTGCACTTATCTTCCCCTGTGTCATCCATTGTAACATATCATACTCGTCGATATAGCAGATGACGGGAGCAGAGTAAAAGAAGTCCGGCTGTCCTGCTGCTCTCAGATATTCTCTCACAATAGATTTCGTTCCATTAGTCGTGTCATAAGCAAACGTCATCTCGTCACATCCATAGAGCTCCTTGTACCAGCTTACGTCTGCCTTGGGGTTTAATTCAAAATCAATTACATATACGTCTACTCCGGCAAATTTGCTGATAGATTGGCTGATATCCTTTACCGCGTCACTTGCAGCAGTATCGTATTCATCATCTTGAGATACAGATAAAAATATCAACAGCTTCGGTTTACCGTCCGCCTTGGAACTAATTATTGTATCGTCCAGCGCGGTGAATGTCCTGTCTAGATTGGCAACGCCAAGTCCTCTACGTGCCTCGATCCACTTCGCATAGAACGTGATATCCCCCGTGCTTCCTGTCGGAATCTGCGTCACTTTCTGCGTATACTCCAAATCCTTATACCAGCCCCTGAATTTGTAGCCTTCCCTGACAGGATCCTTCAGAATAATGGTATCCCCGTCGCTCTTATAGAATTCCGGATTTTCGCTGTTGTTTTCGCCGTTACCCAGATAGTAATTAATCCAATAATAGTCATAACCACAATGCTTCTGTAAATCCGTCAATATATCAACATGGCTTCTCTCACCGCTGGTAGCATACTGCACACGGTTTTCCGAGTCAATATAGACGAGGACAGGAGTTTCGACTGCTCCGGAAGCAATATGGGTAACGTCCCGAACATAATCCCAGAAACAGGCATTATACGTCCCATCTTTGTCATAACAGTATGTAATCTCATCACATCCAACGTCCTCTTTAAATTCCGCAACCTGCTCCTTTGTCCTTTCGCTAATTTCAACCGCATAGATATCTGCACCGCAGAAAATCTCAATATTCCTACTGAGTAACCAACTCGTATTCCGACAATACTGGCAGCCCGTTTTGAAAAAGAACAGCACTTTTGGTTTACCGTCCGCCTTGGAGCTGACTGTCTCATCATCCAGTGTCGTAAAGGTATAATCCGGATTTTCGGCACCTTTTTTCCACTTAGCATAGAGTGTGATATCCCCTGTGCTTCCCCTGACGATCTGTGTCACTTTCTTCTTAAATTCCGCGTCCTTATACCAGCCGTCAAATATGTATCCCTCTTTAGTTGGGTCTCGCAAAAAGATGGTTTGCGTGGCTGTATAGGTGCCCGGATTCGTGCTGTGGTTCGTGCCGCCGTCCAGTGCATATGAAATCTTATAGATCTCTTCCATATCCTCATAATTATAACCACAATATTCCTGCAGATCCGTCAATATATCAGTCCAGCTTCTCAGTCCGGCAGCACCATACTGTACACGGTTTTCCGAGTCAATATAGACGATGACAGGAGTTGAAACAAACCCTTCGTTATCAACATGGATAATGTTCCTGACGTAATCCCAGAAACAGGTGTTATACGTCCTGTCTTTGTCATAACAGTAGGTAATTTCATCACATCCATAGGTATCTTTAAAATTGGCAACCTCCTCCTTTGTCTTTTCGTTAATTTCAATTGCATAGATATCTGCACCACCAAAAGACTTAATATTCTTGCTGATGCCCTCATTCGTCTGCCTACAATTCAGGCAGTCCGTTTTGAAAAAGAACAGCACTTTTGGCTTCCCGTTCGCCTGAGAGCTGACTGTCTCATCGTCCAGCGTCGTGAAGGTATAGTCCGGATTTGCAGCATCCAGCCCTGACATGCTCCACTTCGCATAGAGCGTGATATTCCCTTCGCTCCCCCTGGCGATCTCAGTCACTTTCTCGTTGAATCTGGCGTCCGCGTACCAGCCCTCGAATATGCAGCCTGTTTTAGAGGCGTCTTTTAAAACGATCGTTTCCGTTTCGGCTGTATAGGTGCCCGGATTGTCTTCGTCGTTCGTTCCGCCGTCCAGTACATAGATAATCTTGTAAGTTCCCTGCCCTTCAGGCGGATTTTCCGTAATATAGCCACAGTATTTCTCCAGATTCGCTAAGATTTGCCCGCTTGTCTGCTCATGATCCGATACCCACTGCAGCCTATTGTCCTTATCAATATAGCACATGAGAGGAAGATACATTCCCGACAGTCCTGCCGCTTGCTGGTAAGCATCCCCCTTGTCATAATTAGCCGGAGAATTCCAATCAGCATAGGCAAACTTGATTTCATCACAGCCATAGGCCTCTTTATATTCTTTCGTTTTCCCAGCCAAATCAAGACTTCCGGACTGTGTCATATCAATGGCGTATACATCTACCCCGCTTAAACTGTCAATGACTCCCGTTATATTCTGCATCGTCTCTTTGCCGGCATCCTGGTCCCACATGAAAAATACCAGCAGCTTCGGCTTGCCGTCCGCCTTGGAACTAAGCTTCTTTCCGTCAATTCCCGAGTATGTCTGATCGAAATTGGGAAGATCAAGTCCATTAACACCGTCCGCTTTCCACTTCGCATAGAGCGTGATATTCCCTGTACTTCCCTTGGCGATCTGTGTCACCTGCTCATTAAATTCAGCGTCCTTATACCAGCCCTCGAAAGTATACCCTTCCCTGACTGCGTCTGCAAGTGTTATGTTCTCCGTCTCCGCCGTATACGTCGCAGGATTCTCACTGCTGTTCGTTCCGCCGTTCAACTCATAGGTAATCTTGTAAGTCCCTTCCGGAACCTCATAGCGATAATCGCAATAGTTACGCAAATTCGTCAATATCTCAATATAGCTTCTCTGTCCGAGTTCAGCATGCTGTACACGGTTTTGCGAATCAATATAGACGGTGAAGGGGACTCCAACATTATTAACCTGGGCAATATCGACATAATCATAGATACATTGCATATTCGATTCCCCTGTGTCATAACAGAAGGTAATCTCGTCACATCCGTAATCATTTTTAAAGTTGGCAACCGCCGTCTTTGCCGCTTGTGCCGCTTCAATCGCATAGATATCTACACCGTTAAAATTTTCAATATGTTGGCTG
>CAMWMS010000056.1 GCA_947175435.1 uncultured Lachnospiraceae bacterium
TCAAACCGCAGAAAGAGCCGAAAGAGATCTACACATACGACGAAGCGCTGGAGCTCTACAAAATGACACTTGCGAACGCGATTGTAAAACAGACGAGAGCCAGCGAGAAAGCATATATCTGTCTGAAGACTGCATGGCTTCTTCGTGGTAAGGCG
Organism: uncultured Lachnospiraceae bacterium; assembly: GCA_947175435.1. Taxonomy (GTDB): domain Bacteria; phylum Bacillota; class Clostridia; order Lachnospirales; family Lachnospiraceae; genus UBA3282. The sequence continues at coordinate 156 of CAMWMS010000056.1, forward strand.
GAGCATCTGGATAAGAATCTGCCGGACTATGAGGAGCAGAAGAAGCTGTGCGAGGATGAGGAGAACGAATTCTTACGAAATGCACTGGAGGGATTTCTGGCGGCGAGACAGACCGAGAGCTTCCCGATGTGTGGTATGGATGAGCCCACTGTGGATTATTTGATTGCAGTTACGGCGATGCGGTTTGAACAGTATGATGTGTCCAGCCGTCTGATCACAGGCATTCTCCAGTCTCCCACGGCAAATCCCCGTATGAAGGATAAGGCGAGAGACATCAAGGAGATGTTGATGAAGAAAATCAAGGAAAAGAATGCCGCAAGAAAATAGAACATGAAAGAATTACCGATTCATATTCAGCTACATCCGGAAAACAGCAAAACATTATATGAGCAAATCTATGAGTATATTCGGGAAGAGATAAAGACCGGCAGCCTGTTGCAGAATGAGAAGCTGCCTTCTGCGAGATTTCTGGCGGATTACCTGCAGGTATCGCGGACTACGGTGGATATGGCCTATGACCAGCTTGTCTCGGAGGGATATCTGGAAGCGAGACCGCGCAAAGGGTATTTCGTCAGCACGTACGAGGAACTTAATGCAATAGATCGGATTCCGCAGGGAGACAGATATATTCCTTCCGGACAGGAAAAAATAACGCGGCGGGGCGGAGATGGATTGCATCAGAAGGTATACCAGCCGATGTTTTCCTACGATTTTTCCCCAAATGCGATTGACATGCGGTATTTTCCGTATGCCACATGGAAGAAGATCACGAAGAATATTCTCGTAGATGCCAATAGTAAGATGTTTTCGCTGGGAGAACCCCAGGGTGATCCGGAGCTTAGGAGGACGATCTGCCGCTATCTGCACGGATCGCGCGGTGTCAATTGTGAACCGGAACAGATTATTATCGGAGCAGGGAATGATTACCTGCTTCTTTTATTGGAAAAAATACTGGGACGTCACATCCGGGTCGCAATGGAGAATCCGACTTATATAAAAGCGTATAAAATCTTTCGATCATGCGCTTATCCGGTATGCTTTATCCCCATGGATGAGAACGGACTGCGGGTAGATTGTCTGCGACAAACGGATGCGCAGGTGGCTTATGTTATGCCCTCCCACCAGTATCCCACGGGTGTTTCCATGCCCATCGGCAGACGGATGGAACTGTTGAAGTGGGCGGCTGAAGCGGAGGATCGCTATCTGATCGAGGATGATTATGACAGTGAATTTCGGTATAAAGGAAAACCGCTGCCGTCTTTGCAAGCCTCGGATCACAACGGCAGGGTGGTATATATCGGGACCTTCTCCAAGGCGATAGCGCCGGCGATCCGTATCAGTTATATGGTGCTGCCGTATCCGCTGCTGGAGCGGTATCGAAGGGAGTGCGGTTTCTATTCGTCCACAGTGTCCCGAATTGATCAGACCATCTTAAATGAGTTTATTCAGGACGGTTATTTTGAACGGTATCTGAACAAAATGCGCAAACGGTATCGGGAGAAGCATGATTTGGTTCTGAATGAGTTAAAAGGCTTTGAGCGGGCTTTCGAAATATCCGGCAGTAATGCGGGACTGCATGTGCTCCTGACGGACCGGCAGGGACGAGCGGAAGAAGAGCTGGCCGAAGCTGCGGCAAAAGAAAGCGTCAGAGTTTACCGGATGCAGGATTTCAGAATGGGAGAGCATACAGACGATGCGGCAAAGCTGATTCTCGGATATGGTGCACTGACGGACGAAGAGATCCGGGAAGGGATTGCACGATTAAAAAAAGTCTGGCTGTAGACACAGCCGGACTTTTAAAATCTTTTTTTGTATGATATCTGTTTCATCATATCCAGATAGGAGACGGTCTCTTCGTAGAGCATCTCCGGATGGAAAGAATCGTCGTCGAAGTGGGCACACATCAGGCCGTTGACAGTGTAGTCCAGCATGGCGTCCAGTTTCTCGAAGGATACCTGATCTACAAAAAGGGAATGATCCGCCTGATTTTTCAACATAGAGTATACATCCTGAATGACGCTGCGCTGGTTCTCGATCGCCATAAGCGCTTCTTTTACATTCTCGGTAGCACAGCGGTCAAGGAACTGCTGCATATAGGGATAGTTCTTTAAAACCTGCATTTTGGCAAATTCAATCTGTTTTCTGATCTCGAAATAATCATCGGCGGAAGAAGGTACTCCCGTGGTCAATTCCAGCTTCATGAAACGAACGCTGTAATCGTGTAGGAAAGTGTAAAGTCCCAGTTTGCTGCCGAAATAGTGAAACAGAAGTCCTTTGCTGATGCCGGCCTCCGCCACGATATCGTCAGTGCTTGCATGTTTGTAGCCGTTTATGGCAAAGATCTTAAGAGCGGCATTGATCATGCGGTCCTGTTTTTCTTTTTTCAGATCAAAAAATTTATCGTTCATATATACCTCGATTATGTATTTTTTGCATTTTCGAGTTCGCGAAGCGAACTTGTTCTATTTTTTTCGGAAAGTGTTGACTCTATGAGTCGTATTTGAGTATAATAGCACAAAAAAGGACGAGATTCAATGTCTGGGGAAAAACTAGTTTTAAGAAATTTTATGGGCACAAGATGTTGTGTTCTAAACGGTAACGGTAAAAAAACATTTATTTTTTGTACATATTCCCTTTTCATTTTGATAAAATAGTATTAATATAGTGATATAACAGACGGTGAAAGGAGAACCCTCATGGCAAAAAAATTTGGTAAGTTTTTAATGGTGACAGCTGCTCTCGGAGCCGTTGCAGCAGGTGTGTATTATTATTTACAAGGTAAAGATGACTTTGTAGATGATGATTTCGATGACGACGATGATTTTGATAACTTTGATGAAGATTTGGACGACGATGAGGCGGCGAAGGATACTGACCGCAATTATGTTGATCTGGATCTGGAGAAAGCGGAGGATTTTAAAGAAGGTCTGAACGCTGCCAAGGCTGAAGTGACCGACAAGGTCGTAGGTGAGGCGAAGGAAGTGACTGACAAGGTCGTTGGCGCAGCGAAGGAAGCGACCGATAAGGTTAAGGAAGCCGCTGACAAAGCCGAAGTGAAAGTGGAAGAGTTTTTCGACGATGATGACAGCGACGGGTCCATGGACGCGATGTAATAAGACATAAAGTTATACTATGACATCAAGAAACGATGTCTAAGTATAACTAAGTTATGTCTGGAAGAATGCCGAAGAGCATGCATTCTTCCGGGAAAAGAAGACGTATTTATCAGAACATAAGAAAGCCTTGCGGAGTGATAAAGTCCCGCAAGGCTTTTGTTATGACGGAAACTGCGTATTGTCATTTGTTCATCACATACGGCTGATCCGCCGGATACCCGCCCTTTAATTTCTGCATGCCACGCTGGATGGCATCCTTGGAGTTCTTCCAGTCGGCATCCTTGTTGCGGTAGTCGAATTTCTCTACCATCCATGCCACGTCTTCGGCTAATCGTGCCATATTCTGCTCCATCAGCGGGAATACCATATCGTAGAACTCTGATTTCTCTTTGTCGGACAGACGCGAGTCGGCACCTTCACACAGGTCGCCGAAATGGTGCAGGCAGAATCCCTTGCTGTTCTTTACCTTCTCACGGAATTCAGGGTCTTTCTTATACATGACGAAGAAGGTATCCAGATAGCGTTCGTATGTATCGGCGTACCGCTTGCAGATGTAACAGGACTGCTCTTTTTCAGCAACCCAGATTCCGATAGGGTTCTGGCGTTCGATCTGCTTCCTGAACTTGTCCTTGAGCGATGTCTTGCCGGGTTTGAAGCTCTTAAACTGCTGCTGCATCTCCCGATTGATCTGCATATAGTGTGTCTTCAGAATCCATGCGTTGCCCAAGGTGTTGCCGTAGTCGAACATTTTCTTGAAATGATCGCGGCAGAAGCCTGCCAGGTCAGTCTGTTCGCGGATATCGCTCTCCATATAGGAAGAGCCGGAGCCGAGTACGAAATCCAGCAGATCCTGCTCCACGTTGCGCTCAATGAAGCAGAAAGGGCATTCGTCGTTGGCGTTCATAGCGTCGTTAAGGGGGATCGTATATAATTGTTCTTTCATGAAATACCTTCTTTCCCGATTATTATATGGATTCGGTATCGAGTCCATAATGATATTGTACCGCATCCGGGAGAAAGGGTAAATAATAAAATGCGCGGTGTAGTAAGTCCGGCATAGGAAATGAGTAGCAATTCGGACGGCAGCGGTTGCGCGTGTACGATGTGCGTGCTATATTAAATGAGAAATATGCAAACGGACTATAGCCAATAAATTAGATCAGAAAAGTGAAGTAGAGTAGTAAAACTAAAGAATAAAAGTAATATGCATAAAGGAGCCATCTCATGATTACACAAATTCCCCCGATGAATCAGGATCAGGAACATATACTGCCACAAATACGCTGCTTCGCGCTGGATATGGACGGCACCGTCTATCTGGGCGAACAGTGGATTGACGGCGCGCTGGATTTCCTGCACAGAATAGAAGAGACGGGCAGAAGCTACGTTTTTGTGACCAATAACTCATCCAAGAATGCGGCGGTTTATGTGGACAAGCTGCACCGGATGGGACTGGATGTGGGGGAGGACAGAATCGTCACGTCGGGGCAAGCCACGATCTGGTATCTGCAGAATTATTTTCCGGGTAAAAAGGTATTCCTGCTGGGCAATCCGCTGCTGCAGGAAGAGTTTGCGCAGGCGGGAATCCTGTTGGAGGAAGAGCATCCCAATGTGGTGGTGACCGCCTTCGATACCTCGCTGGATTACAGGAAGATGTGCCGGGTGTGCGACCATGTGAGAGCGGGACTGCCTTATCTGGCGACCCATCCGGACTATAACTGCCCCACCGAGACGGGCTTTATCCCTGACGCGGGTGCGATCCATGCGTTTATCCATGCATCGGCATATCGCTATCCGGACAGGATCATCGGCAAGCCAAACGGGGATATTGTTGACTATCTGACCAGCAGAATCAATGTGAAGCGCGAGGAGACAGCTATGGTAGGAGACCGTCTCTACACGGACATTGCCGCGGGCAGGAATAACGGGCTGAGGAGCATACTCGTCCTGAGTGGGGAGGCGTCCATGGAGGATGTGCGCCGGTCAGAGGTGCTGCCGGACATGATATTTGATTCGGTGAAGGAGATCGGACGGTTATTGGAGCCGAATCTGACAGAGATTTGACTTCAAAGGGGAATTTGCTTGTGCATGATGGCACAATCCAGCGAATAATCAGCTAAATCCTCACACGCGCCCAAGCCTCCTCAAACGCCTCCGCAGAAATCTCTCTTGGTCCATAAGCAGCCTCATTCAACGTCCGAACCAGCCTCTTTGCAGAATCAGTTTCGCCTGTCAGCACCCCATGCGCAACCAGCCAAGCGATCTGTTCTTCAAAGCTTTTCAGACCGTATAGTTCCTTCTTTATATTCGCGGTGCGAATGCGACTGTCGGTGGCAGCAAGATTTTTCGTATCTATGTTCACATGCACTCTACGAAGCATATCCTGATATTTCATGAGCAGTTTCTCGCTGCGGTTCGCCTGATGATAGTGATACATCCAGCGTACTTTTCTGACTGAAATCCACACAGGAATCACAAGGATTAACAGAATCAGGCAGAATATAAGCCTATACGCCGAAGCACCTCCGGTCTTTGCCGTGTCTGTTTCGGTGGTCTGTTCGGAGAAAGTGGTGCCTGCGAAGTTCACATCCTGCCCGTTTTGGAATAATCGGGCAAACATATCCCATATACTTGTCCGGCCTTCTTCCGAGTCCGTCCGATAGGGCGTGAGTTCTACGGGATACCATCCCAGTTTTTCGTCGTATATCTCTACCCACGCGTGGGCATTGGCGTCGGAAGCATCGTATGACACAACAGAGATTTGCGGCACCAGAGAAGCACCCTCGTAATAATCGGAAATGCTTAAGTCTGTGTTCCCCGCATCTTGTGCAATTTCCATGGCGTCCACGGCGTACCCTTCCACATATCGGGCAGGGATACCCATATAGCGCAGGATCAGCACGGCGGAGCTGGCATAGTGGGCGCAGTAACCTTTGTGCTTTTCCGTCAGGAAATAATTGACGAAATCCTTTCTTCTCGGTGTGATTCCCGGGCTCAACGTATAGGGATATTCGCTTTGGAAGTAATCGCGAAGACCGGCAATGATCTCTTCCCGCGAACCGGACAGACCGGCTTCTTCACAGAAGTCGGCGATTGCGGGCAGATTAGTTTCCGGAACATCCAGCCACAGATCACTGGAGATCGGTGCGGCGTTTCCTGCGGGCAGTCCGGTCAGAAGCGGATAATAGGTATATTCCTGCTGTGCGGCGGGAATGATCGTCTTGTAAGTATCCTCGGAATAGTAGGGCAGATATACGCCGGGCACTGCGGCCACGTTCGTGATCTTCATGAGTCCTTTTGCGTAATTGTCTTGATCGGAGGCGAAAGCCTCTTTCAGCCGTCTTGCCGTATCCGGCTCCCAGCCTTCTGCATAGGCGGTTTTATCCTCCGAGCTCCAATGGTTTTCATAGGGAATATATTCTGCTCCCACGAAGGTTTTCAGATAGATGCTGTCAAAAGTATAGGGGACAAATTCCAGATTCAGATCGGGTTCATAGTCCAGACGAACGGAATTCACGCCGCCCAGACGTCCGTTTACGAGTCCGCCGGTTGTGGGATAGAAATTGATCAAGCCCATGATACCGAGGAGATAGAAATTCTCCATCGTATCCATGGTTTGCAGCTTCAGGGCGCTTGTTTTTCTGTCGGTCATATAAGTGTTCCTCGGAAATAAAAAGGAGGTAACGCTCACGACAATACTGCACAGGAGCGCGACTGCAAGCAGAGCGCCCATGGCGGCTTTGGAAGAAGAATTCCCGTAAAATACGTGCTTTTGCGCCGCTTTTCGCAGCATTTTCGGATGCGGACGATGGAACTGATATCGATTCTGCCGAAAAATGTATACGGTGATTATTCCAAGGGTAAACAGGATGACGTAGCCGCCAGCGGGCTCATATTCCAGATAGATCGGTACTAACAGGAAGAGCACGGAGGGAATGGCGGCCGAATAATACTTGCCTTTATGGGAAATCAGACCGTTTATGATGATGCAGTCGACGATGGCAAAATAGCACATGGCTACTGAGACGGCCAAGAAGTGATTCTCCACCTGTTCCGCATAGTTGACCTGAGCCTCGGTTCCGAAGAAGGTGGCGGCGGAGGAGGAAATATCGTTCAGGATGCCGTAGAATCCGCTGCTGATATAGATGCGCATGCCGAGTCCGGTGTACAGGGCGAGAATAAAGATCAGGGTATAACCCACATTTTCCCACCAGCCGGAGGCATAGAGTGTCGCACAGTAGAGTGCGGCGAGCAGGGCCGAGAGGAAGAAGGCCCACTTCGCATAAGAAATATGGAAAGCTGACAGCATGCCGCCCAGGCTTCCGGTGACGATCGCAAACAGAAACAAAGCGCGAACGAGCAGATTGCTCCAGCGGCTGTAGGGCTCGTCTGCACTATAGGCGGGCAGATCTTCGGACAGTATAATGCCTTCGGACAATACAATATTCTGTTGGCTCTTTCTCTTCCATATGCTCTTAGCCATTCGTACATATCTCCATCTGTATGGTATCGTCTTTGACTGTCAGACACATGTAACTGCGAAGCTGGGGATAGCAGTTCGCCATATAGCTCTGCAGCAGTGTGCTGCTGCGGGCGGACAGTTCAGTTCGGAAAATTTCACAAAAAGCTTTCTCCAGTTCTTCATCGCTTCCACAGGAGTAGCTGTCAAAGGCGTAAAGACGCTGATTCCAGACAAGCAGCCGGACCGTCATGTGTACTTTAAGCATTTCCGTGACAAGAAGGGAGCCTTCCGCCAATAGCTGCTGAACTTTTTTCTTCGTGGGAGGAAGGTCCAAGAGCAGTACATGCTCGCTGCCTGAGAGAGAGACGCGTTCTTTGACCATCAGCTCCCGCTGTCTGGCCGAAAGCTTCCAGTGGATATCCCGCGGACGGTCACCGGGCACATAGGCGCGGATATCGCTGACTTCGCTGTGATCGCTGCCCTTCCGTACGCTCTCCGCAAGTTCGGCCGCGCCGGAGTAAGCTTCCGGAAGAGAAAACTGCGACGGTTCTTCGCGCTTTGGCAGGACGAAGACACATTCTTCCGGATTACAGTCGGCGCGAATCAGGAAAATGCCCAGCAGATCCGCGAGGATATATTCTTTACAAGTGAAAACGATCCGCCCCAGATCAGTCATGGAGACGGTCATCGGGAACCGTTTGGTGCCGCGGGGAGGTATCGACAGCAGAATTTTCTGGTCACTATAGGTCTGAAAAAAGGAATTGCCGACAGTGAGAAGCCATGTGCTGTGCAGCGCGCCAAAAAGGCTGCGGTTTGTTACGCTGACGATGACCTCGACGGGTTCTTCGGGTCTGACGGTTTTATGAGTGACACGGATATCTCCCTCTATGGAATCCGCCAGTCGCCATGCCATATAGAAGGAGCAGGGCACCAGAAGGGTAAGGATGATTCCCATGAGCAGGAAGAAATATCCCCGAAAAGCGAAAAAGAGCAGAATATTAATAATATAAAACAGCAAAAATGCCGCCAGACGAAAGGCGGAGATGCTTATTTTTTTATTTTCGACAGGATTCATACTTGCACCTCCATGTCCATGAAAATTATATCTTAGGACTTCGTACCGTTTCATGGAGTTTGTCGATGGCGGCCGCTACGGAGGTACCTTCGGCCAAGGCTCTTGCGCTGAGGTGCACGCGGTGGCCGAGTACATCGATCAGTACGCTCTGGACATCATGTGCGGTGATGAAATCCCGCCCGTCAATCATTGCCATTGCCCGTGACATACGCAGGAGTGCGATGGCAGCTCGAGGGCTGGCGCCCAGTGCGAAGAGGGGATTGTTTCGTGTCCGCTCCACGAGGGATACCATATATTCATACAGGGAGTCGTGGACAAATATTTCCTCGGTCTTCTTTTGCAGATCCTGCAGCTCTTCCAGGGAGAGTATGGGTGAGACGTCGGTAAGCTGCTTCCACACTTCGCCTTTTAACAGTGCCACGGCATCTTCATGGCCGGGATAACCCATTGACAGGCGCACGAGGAAACGGTCAAGCTGTGATTCCGGCAGCAGCTGTGTGCCTGACGAGCCGGCCGGATTCTGCGTGGCGATTACGATAAAGGGGTCCGGCAGCCTGCGGGTCGTACCCTCGATACTTACCTGACGTTCTTCCATGACTTCCAGCAGTGCGGACTGTGTTTTCGGGGAAGTTCGGTTAATTTCGTCCGCAAGAAGCAGATTGCAGAAGACCGCGCCCTCCTGAAACTCGAATTCGCCCTTCTGGCTGTGGTACATGGAGAAGCCCAGCAGGTCGCTGGGAAGGACATCCGGCGTAAACTGGACTCTTCTGTAATCTAAGGAGAGTGCCCGCGCAAAAGTAGTGGCCAGTGTCGTCTTCCCCACGCCGGGGATATCTTCCATCAGAATATGACCCCCGCCGATGATTGCGGCAAGCACTTTCTCCACAACATTTTCTTTTCCCTTAATGATCCGGTTTACGGTGGCCTGAACCTGGTTTAATCTATTGTCCGGCATAGTGCTCCTCCATGGTATAATACAAAGTAAATTCCGTGGTTTTGTTTATGGGGTATCTAAGTCGTCCGCGCAGATGAAAGTTAATATCTACAGAGCCGCGCTTCCGCTCCGCAAAAAGCGTAACGGGCACTAAGTTCGTGAAATACCTCACTAAGTGCCGACGCTTTTTGAGGGACTCCTTAAGATATTAACTTCCCTCTGCGCTGGGTAATGGCTGTATTTGAACTGCAATATTTCTATGGAAATTTAATTTTATTATACAATAAGTGCCGCTTTGCATACAACCCCCTGCATTTGGAACCGAGCGAAAGTGCGTCGTTAAGGCAACTGCATACTGTCCGTTGCGCTCGGATTAACGAATTCCAAGTCCGCGCAGCGAATCCCGCAAAGTTAATTCCGCAGGAATTTACTTTTTTTAATGATTATTTAATAATTCCTGCGTTACACTGTCCTAAGACCCGGGCAAACGGTACTGTATGGCAGCCGGCTTTACAGAACTGTTATAATTAATTTTAAGAAGAAAGGGAAAGGACAGATGTTTCTACGCATACTGAAAAAAGATTTAAAACGAAAAAGAACAATGAACGTGATCCTGCTGCTGTTCATCATATTGGCGGCGATGTTTCTGGCAAGCAGCGTGGATAACCTGATTGCGGTAAACGGTGCCATAGATCATTTCATGAAGATATCCAAGGTGCCGGATTCTCTCGTGGTTGCCTTGACGGATGGGGTGACCGATGAAATCGCCGATTTTCTGCAGGAAAATGAGTGGGTTTCGGAATATGAGGTGATTGACGGCTTTAATCTGCTCAATGAGGACGTGACAATTACGAGTTGTCAGGCGGAACCCGGAAAAAGCGGGTATGAGAGAACGAACACGCTATGTATCGAGAAGATTCCGGATGACTTTGTGAAAGTTTTCACAACAGAGGACAGTCCTCTTACGTTAAAACCCACTGAGATTGCATTTCCGAAGGTGGAGGCGGATAACAATAACCTGCAGGTAGGGGACATAGTCTCCATCCGTGTCGGAGAAGTGGAGCAGGAGTTTCGGATTGCTGCGATCGTTAAGGATGCGGTATTCGGAAGTTCCATGATGGGATTTAAGAGACTGCTTGTCACGGAGGAGGATTATGCCCGTTATGCCGGACAGGAGGGTCTGGTTCATATCGGAATCTACAATGTCAATTATGTTGACAAGGAAAAGTTTCAAAGTGAGTGGAAAAAACAGAATTTTACCGTGATCAGTGCAATTGACGGGAAGGATACGATCCGCCTGTGCTATATCATGGATATGCTGATTGCGGCGATCCTGATCGTGGTGAGTGTCTGCCTGATTCTGCTGGCTTTTCTGGTGCTGCGGTTTACCATTGTATTTACTTTGCAGGAGGACTACAAGGAGATCGGTATCATGAAGGCCATCGGATTAAGAGATGCGGGCATCAAAGGGCTGTATCTGACTAAGTATTTCGCCATCTCCGTGGCCGGTGCCATGATCGGGCTGGTGTGCAGTCTACCTTTCGGAAGGGCGATTTTGAAACGGGCGATCGTCAATATCGTAGTGGAGCAGAACGGACAGAATTTTGTCATTAACATTGTCTGTGCGGTGGCTGTGGTCGGCATAGTCCTTCTTTTCTGTTATCTGAGCACCAATAAATTAAAGAAAATATCGGCGCTGGAAGCGATCAGAAGCGGTTCCGACGGGGAGCGGTACAAGGCAAAGAGTCATTTCAAGCTGTGGAAACGCTCCCGGATGCGCCCGAGCCTGTATCTGGCAGTCAATGACATACTGAGCAGCTTAAAAAGGTTCGGTATATTGTTTGTGACGTTCTGTCTGGGAATGATGCTGATCCTGCTGCCCTTAAGTGCGGCGAATACCCTGAAAAGCGACGGGATCATCAGCGAGTTTTCCCTGAGTCCGTCGGATGTCTATCTGGATACCGGCAGAGGAGAAACTTACACGGTGGACATGGACAACTTGTTTCGTGACATGGAAGAGATAGAGAATGTGCTTAGCGAAAAGGGGATGAGGGCACAGACCGGGGCTGATATGGGATATATGCTGCCATGTTATGCCGATGATCCCGAGAATACGGTAACTTACTATGTCTTACAGGCGGAGGGAAGCTGGGAAAGGCACTATTCGGTCCTTGCGGGCAGAGAACCGGAGCTGGCCAATGAGGTGATGATCACAGAGCTTACGGCGGAGGAACTGGGCGTAGGAATCGGAGATACCATTTATTTCAAGACGGCGGAGCAGGCGGAAGAATATATCATCACGGGAACCTATCAGTCCATGATGAATATGGGACAGGGATACCGGGTGAGCCGCAGCGCGAAGATGGACCCGGCCTATGCCGCGGGAATCCTGTGCATGCAGGTGGAGATCGAAGGGATGGAGAGCGAAGAGGCGTGCGAGCAGCTGGAAAGTATCTTTCCGGATTACCGGATCATGGATGCCAAAGGATTTCTGGACAATATGATTGGTGGGATCATCGAGCAGATCGATACACTGACATACTTTATTGTAGCTACTGTCCTGATCATCAATGGTCTGATCACGGTTCTTCTGATGAAGACGATCATGACCAAAGAACGGGGCGATATCGCGCTTCTTAAGAGTCTCGGTTTCACGGACGGGACGCTTAAGAACTGGCAGACTGCAAGAGTGATGTTGATTCTTGCGGTATCCGTAGTGGCCGGAACGGTGTTGTCTAATCTGCTTGCGCCTTACATTGTCGGTCCGATTTTTGCAATAATGGGTGGCACATCGATCAAACTGGTTACGGGGACGGTGGAGGTGTATGTGATCTATCCGCTGCTGCTTCTTATGGTGACAGGATTGACGGCGCTTCTCTGCGCGGGTGGTGTGAAGAAAGTGGACTTGAAGGAAGTCAATGATATAGAGTAAAAATTTTGATCATGGGATTTGTGACCGCGCGCTGCCTGTCACAAACTAGTATATGTCCAAAAGCAGCGCAGAAATGAGGAAAACATGAACACATTAACAGTAAAAGACTTGTGTAAGACGTATATCATTAACAAAAGGCAGAACAACGTACTTAAGAATATCAATATGGAGATTAGAGAGGGGGAGATGGTGGCCGTTATGGGACCCAGCGGATCGGGGAAATCCACGCTTCTGTATACGATCAGCGGAATGGATCATCTGACGGCCGGCAGGGTGGATTTCTTCGGCAAGGATATCAGCGCCCTGAGTGCGGCGCAGATGAGCAGTCTGCGGCTGAATGAGATGGGATTTATTTTCCAGCAGATGTATATGTTAAAAAATCTCACGGTTTATGATAATATCATATTGCCTGCCTATCAGGCTAAGAGTGGTAAGAGTAAAGAGCAGAGAAAAGAGATCAATGACCGGGCAAAAGAGTTGATGCACAAGCTGGGGATCAGTGAGATCGCGGAACATGACATCAATGAGGTATCGGGCGGACAGCTTCAGAGGGCATGTATCTGCCGAAGCCTCATCAACAATCCGAAGATGATCTTTGCGGACGAGCCTACCGGCGCGTTAAACCAGCAAAACTCTAAGGAGGTCATGAAGGAATTAAACCGCATCAACGCGGAGGGAACGACCATCATGCTGGTAACCCATGATATGAAAGTGGCGGCGAAGAGTGACCGGGTACTCTATATTGAGGATGGCAGCATTAAGGGCGAGTACACATTCGGCAAGTACAAAGGACAGGAAGAGAACAGAGAGCGGGAGAAGAAGCTGTCTGTCTGGCTGATGGAGATGGGATTCTGACGACGAAATGAAAATGTATTGACTATATGGGTCATTGTGAACGGAGCGGAGGCGGAGATGACAGACATTCTATTAGTGGAAGACCACGAAGAACTAAATAAGTTAATCCGGGTTTTTCTGGAGCGGGAGGGCTATCAGGCTGAAGGCGTCCGCTCCGGAGAGGACGCCCTTGCTTTTCTGGAAAAAGAGAAGGTGAAACTGATTATTCTGGATGTTTCACTGCCGGGGATGGACGGCTATGCCGTGTGTGCCCGCATCCGTGAGCATAGTAGTACGCCGATCCTATTCCTGAGTGCAAGGGTGGATAAGGAAGACAAGATGAACGGGTTTATGCAGGGAGCGGACGATTATATAGAGAAGCCGGTGGATATGGATATCTTGTGTGCCAAGATCGGCGCCCTCATGCGGAGAGGCTACAGCTTAAAGCAGGAGAATCCGGTGATCGTTTCGGGAGGGCTTGCGATCGATCAGGAAGCAAAACGGGTATATCTGGATCACAGGGAGCTCTCGCTGACGGTCAAGGAATATGAGCTGCTGATGTTGCTTGCGCAGAATCCTGGCAAGACACTGCATAAAGAGTATCTGTTCAATCGAATCTGGGGAATAGACAGTGACAGCGAGTACCAGACGCTGACTGTCCATATTAAGATGCTGCGGGACAAGATTGAGGAGGACCCGAAGAATCCGAAACGTATTCGGACGGTGTGGGGGATAGGGTACAGTTATGAAGAAATATGACTTGATTATGGCGGCGACGCTCCTTCTCTGGCTGATTATCACCGTGGGGGTATTCTATTTCACAACCGGAGAGAGCCGGAAGGAAGACATGAACTATAAAGTGGAGATCAATCAGGTCATGACTAATTTGGTCAATCAAACCGAAAGCGCCGCAGCCGGACAGAGCCTGGAAGACCGGGCGGCACAGGTTGACCTAAGCGGTCTGCAGTATGTGAAAGCAGTCAGTTTCCTGCCGTCGGAGACGGATTCGAGGCAGAATGCGGAGACATCAGAAGCGGAGATAGACGGTTTCATGTCGGCAGAGATGGATTCGGAAATGCCTGCGGAAATATCAGAGACAGGGGCAGATGTGGAAGAGGTGCAGAAGGAGAAGATTGGAACCGGGACAGAGCGGCTTCATGATTTCTTCCGGAATCACAACGGTGTCCACAGCACTGTATATCCGGTCATCAACGGTGAGCGTGTGACGGGATATGTGCGCTTTGATTATGTTACGGACACGGGCAGCCGGCGTATGCTGTGGGTGGCAATGGGCGGCATGCTTGTGGTTGGGCTTATGACACTGACTGTACTGTGGTATGTCAGAATGAAGGTAATCAAGCCTTTTCATGTAATCAGCAGTATGCCCTATGAACTGGCTAAGGGTAATCTGGCAGTGGAACCGCAGGAGAGTAAGAGCAGGTTTTTCGGGAAGTTCGTATGGGGACTCGGCATGCTGAGGGACGCGCTGTATGATTCAAGGAATAAGGCGCTTGAATTGGAAAAAGAAAAGAAGCTTATGATTCTGTCTGTCTCCCATGATATCAAGAGTCCCTTAAGCGCCATCAAGCTGTATGCGAGAGCACTGCGAGATGGGCTTTGTGAGTCGGAAGCGCAGAGAGGCGATATGGCGGCGCAGATCGAGAAACATGCCGGTGAGATCGATGAATTTGTCAAGGAGATCGTAAGCACGGCAAGTGAGGAAATCATAGAGATCGAGGTGGCGGATACGGAATTTTATTTACGGGATTATGTGAATAAGATCAAAGAGTATTACGAGCCCAGATGCAGGTTGATGATGACACAGTTTCACATTGGAGCTTATGAGAATAAGCTGCTAAAAGGTGATATGGACCGTGCCTTTGAGGTTGCGGAGAATCTGATGGAAAATGCCTTTAAGTACGGAGACGGGCGTCTGATCAGCTTAAGCTTCCGGGAAGAAGACTACTGTCAGATCGTAGAAGTATTCAGTTCGGGGACACCGGTTTTGGACAAAGAATTACCCCACCTGTTCGACAGCTTCTATCGTGGGAGCAATGCCCAGGATAGGAGCGGAAACGGGTTGGGGCTTTATATAGGCAGGCAGATCATGGTGAAGATGAAAGGAGATATCTTCGCGCAACGGACGCAGGACGGCATGAAGTTCTGCCTTGTGTTCCGCACATGATCATAACTGCGCGCAAAATGCGAAATATCCCATGCCTTCGGCGCTGAACAGAAGGCTGAAAGGCGGAAACTGCTTGTCGAATGTCCGTACAAACTGTTCGAAGGACATCATATCATTTCGTTCCAGCCGATGGCCTTTATCAAATATAAAGTGTGACTTGAGGTGAGCGACAAACTGTTCCGACAGGATCTTCATGGCAGAGACCACGGTCAGATCGACTTTCTTGATCTCTTTGTCTAGGAT
>CAMWMS010000057.1 GCA_947175435.1 uncultured Lachnospiraceae bacterium
GCGGCGCCAACATTAATGTTGTCCGGATGTGCGAGGAAATGAACCAGAAAATCAGCGACTGGAGCGATGAGGGACAAGTAGCGGATTATCTGACGAAGCTACTGCACAAAGAGGCCTTTGATCATGCGGGTCTGATCTACGGTGTGGGACATGCCGTATATTCCAAATCCGATCCTCGTGCCGTAATTTTTAAATCGTTTGTGGAAAAGCTCTCCGAGGAAAAAGGACTGCATAATGAATTTGCACTCTACTCTCTTGTGGAGCGTCTCGCACCGGAAATCATCTCCAGAGAACGTCCCATCTACAAGGGCGTCAATATAAACGTGGACTTCTACTCCGGTTTCGTATACAACATGCTCAATCTGCCGATGGAACTCTATACGCCGATTTTTGCCATTGCCAGAATCGTCGGCTGGAGCGCGCATCGCATGGAAGAGCTTGCTAACAACGGCAAGATTATCAGACCGGCCTACAAGACGATCTGTACCGAAAGAGAATATGTCAACATAGATAAAAGAGAGGCCTGACAGGTCTCTCTTTTAATATCTGCAAACTTTTCACATGTTTTCTAACTCTTCTTCTGGCTGTTTCTCTGATCCACATACATTTTGCGTCCCCGCATAAAAGTAAACGAATATATTGCAAGCGCCAGCAGGATCACTGCAATGCCGATCCACGTAAGCTGTATGGAATGAATATAATAATCATTGACCAGATGAATTACGGAAGCAAGTATAATCATCACACCCGCTAATAAAATTTTCTTGTACATATAGTCAATGAACCCGACCTTATCCTTGATGTCATTCTCATTGGCATTCTTGCTGAGCATAACATTCGCTGCAATGTTGCCTTTGTGCTTAGCCATAACTGCACTATAGATCAGGTAAATCCCGCTTGCCAGAAAGAGGAAATCTATCATTCCACCCATTCCCATCGCGTTTATTCCTCCGTTTCCCAGACCGCTTCAATTCGCTCCAAGAGCAGCTGCGGCTCAATAGGTTTTCTGATGAAATCTATCGCCCCAAGCGCGATTCCACGCTCCTCGCTCTCCTGTTCGGTATCTGCCGTTAAGAGAATCACCGGAACTGCAGCCGTTTTGGGATCTTCTTTCATATGTTTCAATACCTCGTATCCATCCATCTCATGCATACGGATATCTAACAGCACAAGATCCGGTATCACGGTTTGCAGACATTCCAGAGCTTCTCTGCCGGATTTCACCATGGTCACCTGATATTGATTCCTTAAAATCAACTCTTCACATTTTAAATTAGTGGCCACATCGTCAACTAATAATATATGCTTCTTCACTATGAGACAATTCCCAGAAAACGCTTTACAGCCGCTTTCATTTCTGTCTTGTCACACACGTTGTCATGAATCACCGGTGCGGTTCTGATCTCTTCGATCGCACGCGGCACATCTATATTACCAATCTTACTAAGCTCGTCCGCCAGTTCAAAATCGGACATCGCATCATATTTGCCGTCAATCGCATTCATAACATTTCTTGTAAACTTAAACGGACTCGCCGTGGCAACAATCACTGTCTTTGTCTCATCTTTTGTTTCCGTCACATATTTCTGATACACCGCGCTTGCCACTGCCGTATGGGGATCCAGCACATAACCGGTATTCTCATACATGTCCCGTATTCTTCCCGCTGTCTCTTCCTCATCGGCATAACCACCATAGAAATCTGCAAGCTGCGCTCTCATCTGCTCGGAAATCTCATAGCACCCTGTCTTAGTAAGCGCCGCCATAAGCTCTGCATTCTTAGCCGTATCATTCCCGGCGATCCGATAGATCAAACGCTCCAGATTGCTTGAAATCAGAATATCCATCGAAGGTGAACTGGTCAATACGAACTCTCTGTTACGATCGTATTTACCTGTCACGAAGAAATCATAAAGTACTTTATTCTCATTGGAAGCACAGATCAGCTTGCCGATCGGTATCCCCATATTCTTGGCATAAAATGCAGCCAGAATATTGCCGAAGTTACCGGTAGGCACCACCACGTTGATCTTCTCACCGTCCGCGATCTTACCTTCTTCCAACAATTTCGCATAAACATATACATAATAGACTACCTGTGGTACGAGCCGTCCGATATTGATGGAATTGGCGGAAGAAAACTGCATTCCGGCCGCCGTCATCTCCTGTTCCAGCTCCCGGTCATTAAAGAGCGTCTTCACGCCTGTCTGTGTATCATCAAAATTGCCGTGAACCCCCACCACAAAAGTATTATCTTCCTTCTGGGTCACCATCTGCTTCTCCTGAATGGGGCTTACACCGTTCTTAGGATAAAATACAATGATCTTCGTCCCCTCTACACCGGCAAAACCAGCCAGTGCCGCCTTACCGGTATCACCTGACGTCGCTGTCAGAATGACAATTTCGTTCTCTACATGATTCTTCTTGGCAGCAGTGATCATCAAATGCGGCAGGATCGATAACGCCATATCCTTAAAAGCAATCGTGGCACCATGGAACAGCTCCAGATAATATGTACCCTCTGCCTGTGTAATCGGTGCAATCACATCTGTGTCAAACTTGGAATCATACGCGCGGTTGATACACCCCTTCAACTCATCTTCCGTAAAGTCCGTCAAAAAAAGCTTCATCACTTCATAAGCAATATCCTGATAGGATTTCCCGGCCAATTCATGTACGGGACACTCAAGCTCCGGAATATGATCCGGCACGAATAAGCCTCCATCCTCCGATAACCCTTTCAAGATCGCCTGCGAAGCCGTAACCTTGTTCTCAGCGTTTCTCGTACTACTGTATAATACTTCCATTTTATCCGACCATGCCTTTCATCAATCTCCGACACCATGCAGCATCTGCATGGTGCCTTCTGAACAGTAACATTTTATTCTGACCCATTGTATCACACAATCTCCCACTGCGCAACGTTTCAAATTTTCATTATCAGGGTTCAATTTGTTACTGGAAAAATTCATGGCTTCCGTAGCTGAACAACCTCGTCAGTTTCCTGTCAAACCACTGTAGTTTCTCGGAATCCGCCTTCTCTCTGGCGCAGAAATACAGCGCTCCCTGCGAGATATCCTCACCGTACAAAGCCCGCTCCACCGCTTTCTTTGTGTCCGTACTTACCTTAACGCTCTGGTATCTGCCGTCAACCGTGGGTGAAAACTGTGCTACTCCCTGTTCTCTCTGCATCACTACATCCCACACCGTATCCGGAAAATTTTCATTGTTGACCCTGTTCAGAACAACATTTGCGACCAAAAGTTTGCCATTCTGATCCTCTCCGCCTGCCTCCGCTTCCACGATCCGCATAAGTGCTTCCTGATCCTTGTCCGACAATTGATACTTCACAGTCTGTTCCAATACTTCATAATCCACAACCCGTTGTCCGGATGACACGTTGGAGATCATTTCCATAAAACTGCGCTTATCCTCCGCCATGCTCTCATTCAGATATTCTATTCGGAAAGCAGGCTTGGCCGCAATCCGGTTAATCTTGAGTTCTCTGGCACACACGCAGGAAGATAATAACGCCATGCCTGCCAGCATAAACCCTGTGATATATTTCCTGTACATTTTTCCTCCGATTTCCGATAAGGTATTCCAACATCCGCCCTGCGGCGCGTTACCAATTTGATTCCATGTTTATATTCTATACAGGAAAAAGGAAAAATATTTCTGAATTTGTTTTTTTTCTCAAAAATGGTACAATCATTAAAAAGGAGGAATCGTATGGAAAAGCAGTTACCCGGCGTATATACGGCTAAACGCAAGGACCAGACCGTCTATTATCGCGCCTCATTAACTTATCGCAATAAGCATATCAGTCTGGGAAGCTATGACTGCGCCGCAGATGCGCATCAGGCATACGTACTCGCCGGTTCTCTGCTAAATGACACTTCCATCACCCTCAGTCACTATCAGCCGGCTTCCCTTCTTTCTTTTCTGAAATGGGTATGTCTGCTTAATTATCGGGACAACGGAATTTATTTTTCCACCCCCATCTATATTCGACCTAAATTTTTCTATTATTATTTTTCACTCTCGGAATTTTTTATCTTTGATCTGGAAGATTTGTTCTACTACTCTACCCGCCGAATCTCCCGCCGTGGCGGCCACTACTTCGTGGCAGATTACGGCATGCAGATCAATATCATGAGCCGCTACGGTATTAAGAACTACGCCGTGGAAGGCAGAGATTACCGTTTCCGCAACGGAAACAACCAGGATATGCGCTATGAAAACGTGGAGATCATCAATCGGTATAACGGCGTAAATGCCGTATCTATTGACGGTAAGATCCGGTATCAGGTAAAAATACACGTAAAGGGCAATATAACCGTAGGCACCTACGACTCTGAGACGGAAGCGGCGATCGCCTATAACAAAGCAGCAGACCTACTCAAAAAAGCCGGCGTGGACAAGGCCTACACCCCCAATTACATGGAAGGGATATCGCCTGCCGCCTACGCCGACTTATATGCTTCTATTAAGATATCCGCGGGGATCAGACACTACCGCTGTGAATAACCGATAAAACAGATGTTAAGGTTCGCGTCTCCCGTTATACCATTGACCACACCTTTCGTAGAGTACTGCCACATCGCATACTGATACGGATAATCCGGTATGTCTTCTTCCTGCGCAAGCCACACATCATAATCCTGCAGTTTCGCAAGATCGATTTCCTTGATCAGCCATTCCTTGTCTCCGTAGAACATCGGCACATAGCCTGCTGCTTTCACGCCTTCCAGAAAAGATATGGCCACAGAAGTGCGGTCCTCTCTGCTCAACCCGTCTATTCTCGCCTCATCATTGCTCACAAACTCCATGTCAAACGCTACCGGATATTTGACATTTCCTTTGTAGGGATCCAGATTTTGAACCACGAAATTTGCTTCCTGTATTGCTTCATCCTGATTAATCGCCTGAGAATAAAAGTAAACGCCGATATCCAGTCCTGCCGCAATAGCGCCCTCTATATTTGCCTTAAAGTTCTCGTCCAGAGTGATCTGTCCGGTGCTGTATCCTCGGCCGCCCAGACGAATCATCACATAATCGACACCTGCCGCTTTGAGTCCCGCAAAATTAACGCTTCCGGTCTGTTTGGAGATATCCACACCCACATAGGAGAGCTTCCTTCCGTTCTCCATATAGCGTTTTAATCCGGCCTTCTCTTCCATCTTTGTAAAATCATAAGTGTTCTTTGTCAGATACGGACTGATCAGCACCCACTCTTCTTTACCATCCGGTGTCGTGACTAAGGTGTGCTTTCCGTCCGTGGAAGGATCGTTTTGCACCTCCTGTTCCTTCTGCTGCTGTTCCTGCCGTTCTTTCTCCGCTTTATCTGCAAAAGTGGATTTCACCGGCTTACTCGATTCTGCCGGTTTCTCCGGCCCTGTCTCTTCTTCGTCTACCGGATACATATCCCAGAAATCCAGATCCTCCGCCCGCAGCTTGCGGCCCGCCGCCTCCGTCTGCGCGGCTTCTTCTGTTGCAGTCTCTTGTGCCGCGGCTTCCTCCTGACGCTGCTGCATTTCTTTGATATAATCGCTTCCGCTTCTTTTCTTATCGTTCATTTTAAACAGTGAAACCAATAAGATCAGCACGAACGCGGTCACACCGATTGCCATATAGAATACGGAAAGTCCGGAACCGCCGGATTCTTCCTCACCGGGTAATCTCATATTTTTATCCCTTCCTAAACAGGACACGCTTAATGTCCGTATATCATTATCTATTTCGTGCAGACTGTTGCCGCACCAACCCTTATATACTTTATTTATGTTATCATGTTATGGGCGATTTGACAAATTGAAAAATGTTCCGGTTGCGGATATACTATGAAGCATAGGATGCAACAATATATCTAATACGGACGCGCATATGAAAGTTAATATCTACGGAGCCGCGCTTTCGCTCCGTAAAAAGCGTAACGGGCACTAAGTTCGTGAAATACCTCACTAAGTGCCGACCAAAGTTAATTTCGAAGAAATTTACTTTTTTTATGGGGCTCCTTAAGAAATTAACTTCCATATGCGCTGGGTATTGGATAGGTTTGAACAACAACTAAGACACCGTTGTATGTTAAGTAACTAAAACATAGTTTAATGTTAACGAAACATAGGAGGGAGCTCAGAAACATGAATCCAAAACAGAATCGATCCTTTTTTGTATGGATCAAAATATCTGCTTTATTATCCGCTATCCTGCTATCCGGCTGTGCACATACATCTGAGCCTGTCTCTAAGACAGGTTTCTACCTTGATACCGTGGTCACGATCACGCTCTACGATACGGGAAGCCGTACGTCCTATGATTCCTGCATGCAAAATATTGAGGCATGTTTTTCTTTGATCAGGAAATATGAGCACATGTTCAGCGCTACATTGGAGGATTCCGATATTTGGAACATCAATCACAGCGGCGGCAAGTCTGTCACGGTCTCTGATGACACTGTCAGTCTGCTTAAAGCTGCCCTTTCTTATTCAGAATTAACTGACGGCAGAGTGGACCTCACCGTTCTACCTTTAAGCGAATTGTGGGATTTCGGTTCCGAAGGTAACTCCCATATTCCGGATGAAACCGCCATTCGGGAAGCACTGGAACATATTGACTATCATGCCGTGAGGCTTGAAGGTAATGTGGTGACTCTCACAGACTCTTATGCCGCCATTGATCTTGGTTTCATCGCCAAGGGATATATTGCCGACCGTCTGAAAGACTATCTGCTCTCACAGGGCGTAGAAAGCGCATGTATCAGTCTGGGCGGCAATCTAATCACCATCGGCAATAAGCCGGACGGACAGCCCTACCGCATCGGCATACAGAAACCCTTTGCCCCCGAAGGAGAAACCATTACCGCTATCGATGTGACCGATTACTCCGTTGTTTCCTCCGGTATCTATGAGCGCTATTTCTATGAGGATGATATTTTGTATCATCATCTCTTAGATACGCAAACCGGCTATCCTGCGGATAACAATATAGCAGGTGTGACCATTCTGGCACCCACCTCCACAGAAGCGGATGCCCTGTCTACCACCTGCTATTTTCTCGGTCTTGATGAAGGAATGAAACTGATCGAATCCCTGGATAATATGGAAGCGCTCTTTATTACTAAAGATGGTGCACTTCATAGAACAAGCGGTTTCCCACAATCACCCTGAGTATATTCCCAGCCATTATCCTTTTATTCTGTCTAATTCTGTCAGACTGACACCTAAACTTGATAACGTTACTTTAAGTTCAATGTATCTTTTATACATTGAATCGTAAGTATCCGGTGCCACTTCTTTAATTGATATCATCCAATCTTGTAATCTTGAAAACTCAATCACATAATCTTTAATTATATCGGCTGCACTCGGCATACAATCACCTACTTTCTACATGCCATTCCATTTGCTATTTTGTACTTGCATTATATCAAACGGCTTGCACGGTGTAAAGTCAGTCCAATATCTTTTATTCATATGTTTTACTGCTGTTTTTTAAATCCCTAGACCTGCACTTCTCCCGCCAAAACTTTCTTATAATCCTCCAGATTCTTCTGTAACAGAGTCGGCGTATCCAAACCGTAAGGACACTTACCCTTACACTGATTACAATGAATGCACTTCTCGATCTTCATCATGTTTTCCTGCCACTCTGTGCCTAAATATCCCGCATAAGGAGCACGTCTCAAAAGAAGCGACATTCTCGCACAGTTGTTGATCTCAATTCCTGCCGGACATGGCATGCAGTAGCCGCATCCCCTGCAGAAGTCCCCTAAAAGTTCCTCTCTGTCATGACGAATCACCTCTGCCAGTTCTTCCGTCAACGTGGGAGGATTCTCAATGTAAGACAGGAATTCATCCAACTCCGACTCTCTCTGTACACCCCATATAGGAAGCACATTATCATACTGTGCCAGATAAGCATATGCCGCCGCAGAATTGTTGATCAGTCCGCCTGATAATGCCTTCATGGCGATAAATCCCATGTCTGCCATTTTACATTTATCAACCAGCTCGATATCCTTCTCCGTTGCCAGATAACAGAAAGGAAACTGCAGCGTCTCATACAGTCCGCTGTCGATCGCCTCATGAGCCACTGCCAGCCGATGGTTTGTGATACCGATATGCCGTATCTTCCCCTGTTCTTTCGCCTTAAGCGCCGCATCATACAAGCCGCTCTCGTCTCCCGGTTTCGGACAGAACGCCGGATTATGGAACTGGTATAAGTCAATATAGTCTGTTTTAAGATTGTTAAGACTGGTCTCTAAATCCTGCCAAAAGCCCTCCGCATTCTGCGCTCCGGTCTTGGTAGCGATAAATACCTTCTCGCGCATCCCATCAAAGGCAAGCCCAACCTTATGTTCGCTGTCTGTATACCACCTTGCCGTATCAAAGAAGGTAATACCGTTCTCATACGCTTTCTTGAGAAGCTGCACCGCAGCCTCATCTGAAATTCTCTGAATCGGCAGGGCACCGAAAGCGTTTTTGTTTGTTACGATCCCTGTTTTTCCAAGTCTGACTGTCTCCATACATTTATCCTCCTATATATCGCTGCCTGATCCGAAACCGGAGCCGTCATATCTGCCAAGCGTACCGGTCAGCCCGCACCAGTTACATGTAAATTTGGTAACGCCTCCGTTATGACAGCTTAATTTGCCGCAGTTGCAGACGACAAAGTCCATTGTTTTGCAATAAGGACATCCCGGATAACCATTATCCGGTACAAGATTCCCCACAATCTTTGTCTTATCATAGTTTTCCCGCTTCGCAGATGCTTCTTTTACCGGAAAAGCCCATGTGTATTTCCAGCTGTCACCCAGCTTCTCAAAGCGCACACCATATGTTCTTCCGCCCTCTTTGCACTTACACAGTGCGATCCGGGCTTCCATTTTTTCAACCAAGGCAATCCTCCCTTTCAAAGTTCGACACCAGCAGTAATCACTCTCAATTCCGATCATCGTAATAGGCAAAAAGAGCCGTAATATCATCACCGCACCCTAATTCGCTTGTTTCGCTAAGCCATGTTTTCAGGTGATCGGACACCTCCTTTGCCCCATGCTCGTTAAGCAAAGTATAGTAATCGTTGCAAGTCTTTTTAAATTCATTGTCATTTTTGAAGCTGTTTGCCAATCCATCCGAGGAGAGCATATACATAACAGGCTGCCGCTCATCTTCTTCCTGTTTTTTTGTAAAGGTAATGGCTTTCTTCCAAGACTCTACCTTGCTGAGCGAATGCGTTTCCGTTCCCAGAATCTTATCCGCCTCAATAATATTCTGTACGCCCGTCTCCGACACTTTTACAATATCTCCGTCACCAAGCTGGAAAGCAAAAAGAAATTCTTTCGTAATGACGAGCCCGAGAAGTGTGCTCCCGTACATCTTATAGATTGCTTCTTTGTCTTTATTACCTTCCGCATCCGAAAGCGCTTCCCGCTTGCAGTTGGCGTGAATCTTCAATATTCTGCGCTTCCACTCAGCATCGATCGCCTGCGCCACCTTCGTATCGCCTTCCCGTTTCAGGAATGTCAAAAGCAGCTCCGGCTGTCCGTCGTAAGTCTCCAAATAGTCGCCCAGAATTTTGCAAAAAACATTCACTGCCACATAGGAACCGGTCTTACTGTACGGGCAGGAATCGCTTCCATGTCCGTCAGCCACCGCCAATATAACCGTGTTTTCATCCTTTTCCAGCTTTTTCAGGCTGTCCTGACATTCTCTGCCGTTTCTGGTATGGGATGCGCCCTGCACAGATTCACCGAATACACTTCGTATCATATGCAACGTCCTTTCTACCAAACATCACCTTCCTGAATGTCATCAAGGTCAGGGAGCCTTCCGCCCATGTCCACGATCACCGGTGCCGTCCCCTCTTCTCCGACGGCTCCTTCATCGTTCATCGCAACGCTTGCAGGCGCTGAAACAAGAGAGGCTGCGGTAGATGCCCATTTAATCATCTTCGTAAGCGCCGCCGCATTATTGGCCTGCAAAACCAGCTCTTTATTTCCCGTAAACTCAACCAAGACATCATCGTCCGCATCCTGTCCGATGGAAATCGCTATCTTAACGGCTTTCTTTCCCCACGGAAGTTTTTTAAGCTCCGCAAGTGCCTTCTTATAATCATCCGTGGGCTGTCCATCCGACAATAACACCAAGACGGGCGGTAATGCTCTGTCTGACATCGGGGGAATCGTAAGCTGTGCCGATAGCAGTTCGAACGCTTTGCCTAAATCGGTTACGCCCTCCGCCTCTAAGTCGTCCCACGCAAAATCCTCCACATTTACCGGGCTGCTCGTCACCCATGATGCACCCGTGGAAAATTTCAAAGTACGAATCATCAACTGGGCGTTCGGATTGTTCTCCGCCGCCGCCACCATCTCCGGTATGGTCGACTGAATCGCATGATTCACCGTACCGATCTTCTCACCGTACATGGATCCGGAACAGTCCACGATCCAAAAAAAATGTAACGGTCTGCTCGCCAGTTCTCCTCCCGGTCTTTTCAGTCCTGACATAGTATTTCCTCCTTAATATCGTGCGCTTGCACATTTTATTTGTTGTGTTCTGGCATACCGCATTGCATAAGATCCTGCATTGCATAAAATGGTAAAATCCTCACGTCTTTCTTCAGGTTCCCCGAATGTCTGTAAAAAACCGCTTCCTTTTCCACCGCCGATCTGCACTACGGAATCCGGTATATAAATGCTCTGTAGATTTTTACATCCCGCGAACGCTCCTTCCTCGATGCTGGTTACCCTCTCCGGCAGATCAACCGTTTGCATCGATTCACATCCTTCAAATGCCGACAATCTGACTGCCTCCAGTTCCCGGGGAAATATCACTTCTTCCAAGCTTCTGCACCAGCGGAAAGTCCCTTGACGAATCTCCTTTAATTCAGGCGGAAGTGCGACTTTTTTCAGTTCTCCGCAGCCAGCAAAAGTATATTCGCCGATATACTTTACACGATTCGGTATCGCTATGCTTTCCAAAGCGGTATATTCAAAAGCGCCGTCAAATTTTGTCATACCGCCTATTATTGCCGGACAGCCCGCCGGGTCCGTCGTGCCGATCCGCTTCAAGGTACTCGGTAAAACCACTTCCTTTAGCCCTTTACAGTTTAAGAATACGCCGTTTCCCAGTATTTCTATTCCTTCCGAAACTATGATCTTTTCTATTCCGACGCATCCCTTGAAAGCATGATTCCAAACCGCAATTACTTTTTTCCCTTCAATGACATTTGGAATAACTACGACACTCTCATCAAAATCAACAAACCGAAGAATCTTGATTCCCCACGATGTCTCTTCATACTCATATAAGCTGTCGCTTTCAACCGCGATCCATTCCTTTATGCTCTCCTCCTCCGTCGGCTTTGTTTCCGGTTCACCGCCCTGCGCAGCAGGCTGTCCGTTATCAGGCGAAAGTCCCATTGCCTGTGCCCATGTAAGCACCGCATTTTCTGCATTTTTTGTTCTTATTCCGTATCCCTGTTCGACTGACTTAACGAACCGATGCAGCAAAATTTTATCCATCTGCTTCAGTCCTCTCATCTCGTTTACGATGCCGTCGTCAAATACCATCAACAGTGTATTTCTTTTAAGCCTGTCCTGAGGAAAAAAATCCGAAAACAGAGCCTGCAGTTTCTTCCTCTCCGAAAGAGCCTCCGGATAATCCTGTATGATTTTTGCCAGAACCTTATAGTCTTCCATACTAAAACCCATGCCTTTCTCACAGCCTGCGAATTTGTAGCCGCAAGGCACAAATTTGCGATTGAAAAATCTCTGATTTTTCAATCTAATCTTCCATTCAGCCTTAATGAAATTCTCCAATCAACTGTCCGAAGTCAATCTTCGTATCTTTGGCAATTGCAGCCGAACGCCCTTCCATTATGGGAATCTGTGTTCCGTCCGCTTTAATATATGTCCAGTTTTCTTTTGTCAGATTCTTAATGCCCCATTGATTCGGATTATTCGGATTTTGTACCACTTCTCCCACTACGGTTTCCATATCATGTTCACCATCTATGTGATGTTTATAAATCTTCGTATTAGTCATAAGCAATATTGTACTTCTGCCGACCACAAGTCTGGTGGGAACGGGCACCGCCTTCTGACAGCCCCAGCATGTATGCATAACGCTGTTTGCATCTTTGTGCACATCGTAGAATACTTCCGCGCCGCAGTTAGGACAAATCATGATCCCCGACATAAGATTTGCAAATGTTTCCAGCCATTTACTCTCCGTTATTCTCCGGTTGGGCTGCTGTAAGCCTACCGTAAATGATGCCGTAAACAGATCTTTTAACTGCTGCGGATATAGATCCCAGAAAATAAGCGCATTGTCCTGATATCCGGCAAGCGGCCGATTATCTCTGTTATCCGGATCAAAAATGAACAATGGATCGGTTCCGTACAACTGGTTCATCGCATGAATGTCCATGCATTTGATCTGCGCTTCCCGTCTGCCTTCCAGCGGATGATTCAGCATAAACATGTAAAACAACAGCACCGCCAGAGAAAATAAATCCGTGTTTCTCGATGGCTTTGCCTTACCTACGACAATCTCAGGAGCCATAAACCGGGGTGTTCCGTATATGCCGGTTTTCGCTCCGTTATAAGAAACGTTATCATTGTCACATATGAGTACATCCCCGGTATCCGGATCAAAAAAAACATTACCGAAAGAAATATCCCGATAGCTGTATCCCTTTCCATGCAGCGCATTATACCCTTTTGTCAGGTTATAGGCCGCCTTGCACAGGCAGTAGAAAGACGGCTCCGCCTTTCTTTTCATCATATCCACGATACTTTTATAATTCTTCGGCCTGAGCGGCATAATATAGCCGAAAGATTCGCCGTATACTTTAAAAATCATATCCTGCGGCCACAAAAATGAAGGGTCCGGCTGTCCGCTCTGAATCAGATTATCCAGTATTTCTTTCTGATTTTTGGTCGCAGTATTTTTATAATACCATTTCAGCGCATATGTCTTGTGGTTCGCAATTACAGAATACACCTCGCCCTGCCCGCCGGAACCCAACAATTTCTCGACCGTATATTTGTTACCGCTCTCAGAGGTAAGAACTGTTCCGCATTTTAACTGTCCATCCATAACTATATTACATTCCTTTCATCTTAATCTCCAATTCATGCGGAGAATGCCCGTATTTTGGGTATTCTCCTACGTGAGACTTAGAACTTCTAAGGCAGCTATACTGACTTTGCGAAATCAGCCCTTGCTGTGATCATGACTTGCTTTGCAAGTCCAGAAGTTCTTCTCACGTTATTACCTTCTTCGGGCACTTCTCCTTGCATGTGCCGCATCCGGTACATTTCGCCTGATCAATTGTCGCATGAAAATCTTCAATCGTGATTGCATCCGCCGGACAATTTTTCTTGCACAACTGACATGCGATACAACCCACGTCACACGCCTTTATCGTCGCGGGTCCTTTCTCTTTAGAGCTGCACGCCACAACATGTTTCGCATCATAAGGAATCAACGTAATCAGATTCTTCGGACAAGCGGCGATACACTTACCGCAGGCCTTACACGCCTCTTTATCCACTACCGCCACACCGTTTACCACATGTATGGCATCAAAAGGACATACTTTCACGCAGCTTCCGAATCCGAGACAGCCGTCATTACACGACTTCGGTCCGCCGTTCGGTACGAAGGCCAGCATGCGGCAGTCTTCTATGCCGCTGTAATCATAATCCACTCTCGTGCGGTCCCGATCACCCTGACACCTGACAAAGGCAACCTGACGGACACTTTCGCCCGCCTCCACACCCATGATCTGCGCAATCTGGTTACCAACCTTCTCACCGCCCACCGGGCAGGCGTTGACGGGTGCCTCTCCCTTGGCGATAGCAGCCGCTAATCCGGAACAGCCCGCATAGCCGCAGCCGCCGCAGTTATTACCCGGCAACACGCCCAGAACCGCTTCTTCCTTCTCATCTACTTCTACCTTAAATTTAATGCCGGCAACCCCAAGGAACAGTCCCACAAATAATCCTACCGCTCCTACGACCATTGTCGCCATCAGTATTCCGGTCATATTCATACCTCCCCATCATAATAATCCGGAAAATCCACAGAAGGCAATCGCCATCAATCCCGCAGTAACAAGGACGATCGGCATACCTCGGAAGGATTCCGGTATGTCATTATAGGTCATCTTCTCTCTGATCCCTGCCAGAATCACGATGGAAATTGTAAATCCAACCGCCGTAGCAAATCCGTTCACAATTCCTGTCACAATCCCGTAACTCTTCTGCACGTTGGTGAGCGCCACGCCGAGAACTGCACAGTTAGTCGTGATCAGCGGAAGATATACGCCCAGCGACTGATACAGGGAAGGAATATACTTCTTTAAGAACATCTCTACAAACTGCACCAGCGCCGCAATGACAAGAATAAAGACAATGGTTTGCAGATATGTAATGTCGAGCGGCACTAATATATACTGATAGATCGCACCCGCCACCGCTGATGCCAGCGTGATAACAAATATAACTGCCACGCCCATACCGGTCGCCGTGTTGGTTTTCTTAGATACACCAAGAAACGGGCACAAGCCGAGGAACTGGCTTAATACCACATTATTTACGAGCGAGGAGGCGATCAAAATCACAAGTAAATCTTTAACCATTCTTCTCATCCTCCTTTGTCACTTTTTCATCATAAAGCCTGTGCACACATCCGCTGTCGGAACAGTTCATGCAGTCCGAATTACAGCCGGATTGTATCTTAGACATATCCTTGCCTTTCTTTTCACCGTTGATCTTTACTTTATTCTGGATTGCCGTCAGGGTTGCCAGCACAAAGAAAGCTCCCGGTGCCATAATGAAAATGCTGACCGGCACGAAGCTGTCAGGCATCACATGTATGCCGAACAACTCTCCCGCACCGAGCAGTTCTCTCACCGCACCGATACAGGTAAGCGCTACCGAGAATCCGAGCCCCATGCCGATTCCGTCAAACAAAGACGGAATCACGGGATTCTTATACGCATAAGCCTCCGCACGCCCTAAAATAATACAGTTTACAACAATCAGCGGGATATAGATTCCCAGCGCATCATACAAAAACGGAATGAAACCCTGCAAAAGCAGTTCCACTACTGTCACAAAAGACGCGATAATAACGATAAATGCCGGAATACGTACTTTATCCGGTATGATATTGCGAAGAAGTGAGATAAACACGTTACTAAGTGCAAGCACCACCATTGTGGTAAGTCCCATGCCCAATCCGTTGATCGCGGATGTGGTTACCGCCAGTGTCGGACACATGCCGAGCATCAACACGAATGTGGGATTCTCTTTTACAATACCGTTGATAAGGCGTTCTTTTACATTATTCATTGCCACTACCTCCTCCCAATTCCGTCCGGAAATAGTATAATCCCGCATTGACTCCATTAGTCACTGCATTCGTCGTAATGGTAGCACCGGAGATCGCATCGATCTGGGTCTCTGATGTCGCACCATTCTTGGTATACTCAAACTGCTCCACCTGTTTACCGGCAAACTGCGGTTTCAATACATCCTCCGCTTTCATACCGAGTCCGGCCGTCTCCGAAATGGATAAAATCGACATTCCGTTTACAGTGCCGTCCAGGCGCACACCGATACTAAACTGAATATCTCCGCCATAGCCTTCTTTCGTGGTTACCGTGATTACATAGCCCAGTAAATTACCGGATGCATCTACCGCGTTCATCACC
>CAMWMS010000058.1 GCA_947175435.1 uncultured Lachnospiraceae bacterium
CGTATTGATAAGTTCAATAAGAAATACGGTGTGGAAAGCAAATAAGTTTTGTACAAAAAGGTTGAGGTGCATATCTCAACCTTTTCTAATAACAAGACGAAAAGTAACGCTAAGTATGCAAAGAACGCATACTAAGCGTTACTAAGTTTCGTCTGGAAGAATGCCGCTTTCAGCGGAGCATTCTTCCGGGCTGAGAAGATAGATAAATAATGAGGAACAACATAATGGCTAAAAGAAAGAATATGAAATACTCCGGAATCGGCGGACAGGCGGTTTTAGAGGGTATTATGATGAAGAATAAGGAGCAGTATGCCGTGGCGGTAAGAAAGCCGGACGGGGAGATCGAGGTTGAGATCGAGCATTATAACAGCATTGTTCACGGAAGTAAACTGCTGAATATACCCTTTATCCGTGGTATTTTCCAGTTTATAGATTCACTGATCCTCGGAATGAGGAGTCTGAATTTTTCCGCCGGATTCTATGAGGAAGCCGAGGAAAAAGAGACGGCGGCGGATAAGGCTTTTAACAGAATCTTCAAGGATAAGGCAGATAAGGTATTCAGCGCCATCGTCATGGTATTTTCCGTTGCGATTGCCATAGGCATATTTATGGTGCTGCCCTATTATGTGACCTCGCTTTTTGAGGAATATGTCAGAAGCGAATCTTTTATGGCAATTATAGAAGGTGTGCTGCGCATTGTGATCTTTGTGGGGTATGTGCTCAGTATTTCCCTGATGAAGGATATCAGACGCGTATATATGTATCACGGCGCGGAGCACAAGTGTATTAATTGTATCGAGAAGGGACGGCCGTTGACGGTAAACAATGTTATGCGAAGCTCTAAGCAGCATAAGCGGTGCGGGACGAGCTTTATGCTGTTTGTTATGTTTGTTAGCGTGATTCTGTTCTTCTTTATCAGAGTGGAGAGTCCCGTGTACCGCGTGCTGGTTCGAATCGCGCTGATTCCGGTGATTGCGGGCATATCTTATGAGATTATCCGGCTGGCAGGCAGAAGCAATAATATTCTGGTCAGGATTATTTCAGCACCGGGCATGTGGCTGCAGAGACTGACGACCAGAGAGCCTGACGAGAGCATGGTAGAGGTTGCGATTGCTGCGGTGGAGGCGGTTTTTGACTGGAAGGCGTATTTGTATGAGGCGTTCGGGTACGAAGTGGACGATTCGTGGCTGAAGGATGATGAAACGCCGGAAGAAGACGACGATATACAATGAACAGAAGATGATACCGAATACTTGACGGAGATTGGAAGTATATCTTGAGAAATAATATGAGGATTACAAATAATAGCGGAAATAGCAAATGTTATATTATGATGGGTTGACATACAATGAATTATATAAATGGGGATGCGGG
The DNA here is from genome assembly GCA_947175435.1 of uncultured Lachnospiraceae bacterium. Lineage (GTDB taxonomy): Bacteria > Bacillota > Clostridia > Lachnospirales > Lachnospiraceae > UBA3282. The sequence continues at coordinate 1,375 of CAMWMS010000058.1, forward strand.
CAGCTTGTGGAAGCGGGAATTTCTGATTCTCAGCTTGATGCCAGATTGTTGCTGGAATATTGCTGCGGAACGGATCGAAATACGCTTCTTGTCCATGGGGAGAAGAGCATATCGGCGCAGGAATATGAGAACTATGCAGATTGTATTGCACGCAGAAAAGAGCATGTGCCGCTTCAACAGATCACCGGTGAGCAGAATTTTATGGGATTAACTTTTGATGTGTATGAAAATGTTCTTATTCCAAGGCAGGATACGGAAGTGTTGGTGGAAGAAGTCATGCGCCATCTCCATGACGGGATGAGAATACTGGACATGTGTACTGGTTCGGGATGTATTCTGTTGAGTCTGCTGCATTATTCCAATGATTGTACGGGAGTAGGCGTTGACATTTCAGAAGAGGCCTTGCAGGCTGCGAGGGTGAATGCCCGAAAGATACTTGGGATAGAGAGGAACGGGCAGGAAAGTGCGGACAGGATAGTGAATCGGGAAGCGGTGCCGGATGATGAGCCGGCAGAGACAGGGCAGAAAGTGTTATTGATACTGAGTGACCTGTTTAAAGAATTGGATTCAAAGGATAAATTTGATATCATTGTTTCCAATCCGCCATATATAAGAACGGATGTTATTGAAATGCTAATGCCCGAAGTGAAAGCGTATGAGCCCCATCTGGCACTGGACGGGCGGGAGGACGGCCTATACTTTTATCGGGAGATCATAGCGCAGGCAGGCGCGTATCTGAATCGGGAAGGAATGCTTTTCTTTGAAATCGGGTATGATCAGGGTGAGGAAGTCCGGCAGCTCATGGAGAATGCGGGATATACAGAGGTAGAGGTTGTCAAAGACTTCGCGGGACTTGACCGGGTGGTGTATGGCGTATATAGTGTAATAGCGTGAGAAGAACTTTCGGATTTGAGATTCCGTAAAGCGGAATCATGGAGGTAGTTATGTTTGATAAATTAGAAGACTTACTGAGAAAATTTGAGGAGATCATGAATGAGCTGAGTGAGCCCACCGTTGCGGATAATCAGGAGCGGTTCCGTGCACTGATGAAGGAGCAGAGCGATCTGACTCCCATTGTGAATGCTTATAAAGAGTATAAAAAGTGCAATCAGGATATCGAGGACTCCCTAGCCATGCTGGAAAGCGAGTCTGACGAGGATATGCGTGAAATGCTCAAAGAGGAGCTGGCCGGAGCGAAGAAGCGTGTGGAGGAGCTTGAGCATGAGTTAAAGATACTTCTTCTGCCCAAGGACCCGAATGACGAGAAGAATGTCATCGTGGAGATCCGTGCAGGTGCGGGCGGTGACGAGGCAGCGCTTTTCGCAGCGGAAATCTATCGTATGTATGTGCATTATGCCGAGGGCAGACGGTGGAAAGTGGAGACCATGGAAGTGGAAGAGATCGGAATCGGCGGCATGAAGAGCGTTACTTTCATGGTGACCGGACAGGGTGCTTATTCCGTGTTAAAATACGAGAGCGGTGTGCACCGTGTACAGCGCGTGCCGGAGACGGAAAGTGGCGGGCGTATCCATACCTCGACCATCAGTGTAGCAGTAATGCCGGAGGTAGATGAAGATATCGACATCGTGATTGAAGATAAGGATATACGAATAGACGTTATGAGAGCTTCCGGAAACGGCGGACAGTGCGTCAATACAACAGATTCCGCGGTTCGTCTGACCCACTATCCCACGGGTATCGTGGTGTACAGCCAGACGGAGAAGTCCCAGATTCAGAATAAGGCGAAGGCTTTTGCATTGTTGAAAGCAAAGCTCTACGATATCGAGCAGCAGCAGCGTCATGACGCGGAGGCGGAGATGCGCCGCAGCCAGATCGGCACGGGGGATCGTTCGGAGAAGATCAGAACCTATAACTTCCCGCAGGGGCGTGTTACGGATCATCGGATCAACCTTACCATATATAAACTGGATAAGGTGATGAACGGCGATATTCAGGAGATAATTGATGCGTGTATTGCGGCGGATCAGAGTGCAAAATTGCTTAAGATGGGGGAGAACTGAGATGGAACGAGTTGTAAAATTCTTGAAGGACGCAGAGGTTTATTATCTGGCAACCGTGGAGGGGGATCAGCCGAGGGTACGTCCGTTTGGAACGGCGCATATTTTTGAGGGCAGACTCTACATACAGACCGGAAAAGTGAAAGACGTATCGAAACAGCTGATGGCGAATCCGAAAGCAGAGATTTGCGCATTCAAAAACGGCGAATGGATCCGTATTGCCGGAGAACTGATTGAAGATGACCGGATGGAGGCAAGACAGTCCATGCTGGACGCTTATCCTTCCCTCCAAAAGATGTACGCCGCAGACGATGGGAACACGCAGGTGTTTTGTTTCAAGAATGCTACGGCAACGATCAGTTCTTTCACACATGAGCCGGAAGTGATTCGGTTTTAATGTGAAAGCCGGACAATAAATGAGAGACGAAAGCCAACCACTCAGCAAGGGGAAAGGCAGGATATTTATGTCGCTTGAGAACAAACTCAACATAACCGATTCGGCAGAACTTGCCCGTACAGAAGAGAAAATCAGTAAGAAGAAGGCGATTCAGCTTTTTGAAAGCGGACATTTATATACCTTAAGAGCCGGTACATTAGACAGCCTTTTTAAAATACACAAGTTTCTTTTTGATGACATCTATGATTTTGCCGGTGAGGTAAGAAAAGTCAATATGTCAAAGGGAAATTTCAGATTTGTGCCAGTTATGTATTTAGACGATGCTCTTAGAAATATTGAAAAAATGCCTCAATCGACTTTCGATGAAATCGTTGAAAAATATGTTGAAATGAATGTAGCGCATCCGTTCCGGGAAGGGAATGGCAGAAGCACAAGAATCTGGCTGGATTTGATTTTGAGACAGGAACTTAACATGGTGGTAGACTGGAGAAAGATTGATAAGGATGATTATTTGCTTGCAATGGAAAGAAGCCCCATTAAAGATACGGAGATAAAATGTTTATTAAAAGAAGCATTAACGGATCAAGTAAATGACCGTGAAGTATATATGAAAGGTGTAGACCGCAGTTATTATTACGAAGGTTATTCGGCATATAAAGCGGAAAATCTTTAATGCAGAGATAATAAAATAACACATGATATAAAAAGTGCCTTATTTCTCATAAGGCACTTTTATTTTGGAGCAAATATGCAAGATACTATGCCGTACAAATTTATTTTTTTAAAAAACTGTATCCTTTTGCGCATTTGCATAATCTAATGAGTATAACACATGTGAAAATAAAAGTGCTGTAAGGTTATACTGCATGCAGAGGCACGAATGTAAGAAATGATTGACTATGTAGAAAGGAAAACATGATGCTTTGGCGATCGGAAACATCATACATGGAAAAATGAAGAGTACAGTGAGCCTGAAACTGGTCGAAAAGGCGGCAAAAGGAAACAGAGAGGCTTTTGGAGAGCTGATTATCATGCATCAGGAGTACCTGTATAAACTGGCGTATATGTATACGAAAAATGAGCAGGACGCCTTGGATGCAGTGCAGGAATGCGCCATGCGCGCTATGATCTCCATGGACAAGCTTCGGGAGCCGAGATATTTTAAGACATGGATTACACGCATACTGATCAACAGCATTTACCGGGACGGGAAGAAACATAGGAATGATATTCTACTGGAGGATTATACGGCGGCGGCACAGGAAGCGGAAATATCGTTTGAAGAAAAGGCTGAACTCTATGATGCAATCGACTTACTCCCGCCTAACTATAAGACAGTAGTGATTCTGCAGTATTTCCAAGGGATGAAGATCAAGGATATTGCGGAAGTTATGGCAATCCCGGTGGGCAGCGTGAAGGCGTACCTGTATCGTGCCAGAGAAATGCTGAAGCGGCAGCTTGAGGGCGGAGATGAAGCAACCGAAAGAGCTGAGTAGAAGTTTGATATGACATAAAACTACATGAGGAAAGGAAAACGGTATATAGAATGGAAAATGAAAGATTTGACATGATTGTGATACCTGAAAACCTGTCGCAGCGTGTGCGCAAGGGTATACGGCAGGGTGAAAAAATATATATGCGTACCAAACGGAGGAAAACAATATTAAGGCTTGCAACTGCCGCAGCGGTGCTGCTTGCCTGCATGGGTGTTTTTGCTTCTCAGCCGGCGATTGCCGCAAAGGTGCCGGTAATCAGGAGTATTTTCAAGCTGTTGCAGAAAGATTATTCCTATCAGGGTGATTTGGATTCCCTTGCGCAGAAGTTCGAGGAGCCGGAAGGAGCGGACGGCATAAAGGGTGCGGAAACTGATCACACCGGAAGTGGTGATGGATCGGGACAAGGGGGCAGTCCGTCGGGACAAAAGGACAATGCGGAGGAAAAGGGCGGTTCACCAGTCGATTCCGCCTATACCAAGACTGTGGACGGTGTCACGGTATCAATTTCCGAGGCGTACTGCTCCGTGGAAGCGATTTATCTGTCACTTATGATTACGAGTGAGGAACCTTTTGCGGACACGATGATGAATATGGAGGAGCAGCCGATCATTTATCTGAAAGGGAGAGCTGGTTATTCTTTTATATCGGAAGAAAGGGGCGAGGCGCAGGGTTATGCGAACGGCGGTACGGGGTCTGTGGAAGGAAAATTTCTGGATGAGTACACTTACGCGGGAATCTATCGCATTGATGCGCTGGATATTTTCGGAAATGACACGGAATTGAAGGAAACATATCGGGCGCTTGACGCTTTTGATATGGACTATACGATTGACCAGATCATCGGGGACAGGGCGGAACCGGAACCGCTTGACTACCGCGGTAAAACGAAGGAAGATCTGGAGGCGATGTCGGATGAAGAATGGAGAGCTTTTATGAATGAGATCACGCCGCCTGACCGGAATCAATTTCCTAATAAATATGAGAACTGGTGGTTTGACGGGCCTTTTACCTTTCATCTTCATATTAAGATGGACAATGACAATGCGCAGGTGGTTACGGTAGATGAGATGAATGATAACGGGGCGGGGCTTTATCAGGTAGTGAGGACGAAGTTTGAGATTACTGTGGAAGAGAAATGCAGCGAGGAGCGCGCAGCAAGCGGCGTATTTTTGGTCGTGCTTGATGCGGATGGTAAGCTTCTTCCCCACGGAGGCAGTTCCTTTGCGGATACTTACGCTATTAATGGCAGGGATGTGTCCAGAGTGTATGTGTATGTCTGCGATTTTGCGGAATATATGGACGATATTAAGGGGCACCGGAATGACGCAGACTTTAGGGAGATTCTGGAAAAGCGTGCATTGTATGGGAAGGAAATTGTGTTTTAGAATTTTGAATTAAAAAGCTTAAGACAGAAGATGTATGGAAGAGATAACACAGACATAAAATAGGGCTGTGTTATTTCTGCATTATGGTAAAATTATTTTAGGTTGTAACTCGGATGTAATATCCTTCATCTATGATGTAATTAGAGATCAGGATACAGGCGGTTTATTTCCGTGGACAGCGAGCTATGTGACTGCTTGCGGCGGGATCTTCGACTTCCGCTTGCGGCGAGCCCGGAAAACAGCCTGCTCATTGATCCTTGTACAAATCATAGAAATAAGGAGTAACGGGCGTTATGGAAATTCTACAGACAGTAAACTTAAAGAAATATTATCACAGCGGCGAAAACACCGTAAAAGCAGTGGATAACGTCAGCCTTGCCATAGAAAAAGGCAGTTTCACGGCTATCGTGGGCACATCCGGCAGCGGCAAGACGACGCTTCTTAACCTCATCGGCGGGTTAGACTACGCGGACGAGGGAGAGGTCATTATAGACGGCCATTCGATCATGAAGATGTCGGAGGAGGAGCTGACGGTGTTCCGCCGTAGGAATATTGGTTTCGTGTTTCAGAACTATAACCTGATCTCGGTGCAGAATGTATACAAGAACATCGTGCTTCCCATCAGGCTGGACGGCAGACAGCCGGACAAGAAATATATCGAACATATATGTAAGGAACTGGGGATCGAGGACAAAATGGACAGATATCCCAACCAGCTCTCCGGCGGGCAGCAGCAGAGAGTGTCCATCGCAAGGGCGATCGCGGCGAAACCGGCGGTACTCCTTGCGGATGAACCTACCGGCAATCTGGATTCTAAGACCAGCGCGGAAGTTATGGGACTTCTCAAGATGACTTCCAGGGAATTTCATCAGACGATTATTATGATCACCCATAATGAGGCGATTGCCCAGCTTGCAGACAGGGTCATTCATTTAGAAGACGGCAGGATCGTAGGCGAAGGCCGGGCTGCCCATAGACGTACTTCCGGCGAGGAGGTGCAGTCATGAGTATCATGTTCAGAAATTCCAACGCAGCATTGGAAAAAGAGCTGGCAGCAGAGGACTACAGGGCGCATCCGGTCAGAAACAGGCTGGCGATCCTTGCCGTGGCACTGTGCGCAGTAATGATTATTATTACTTTTTCGGTCGGAATCGGGTTGGCGCAGACGGTCTCCCGTTCTATGGGTGCAGCGCCGGGACCGGGTGCAGACAGCGCGTCTTTATGCGGAGATGAGGAGATACTTGGCAGAATCAGGGAGCAGCCGCAGGTGGAATGGGCGGCATATGTGAGAAGGTGCAGCAGCACACGCCTTCATAATCGGGAATTCAACCCGTTGGACGTATATCTTCTGGCGGCGGATGAGGTGCATTATGATAAGAATATGGTGGATTTGATTGTCGGAAGCTACCCGGAACATGCGGACGAGATTCTTCTATCCGATACGATATCCGAGCGACTCGGACTGGAACAGCAGGTCGGGATATCATTTTCCCTTAAGGTGGTGGTAGAAAGAGAAGGAGAACAGGTCGAGCAGGAGTTTCCCATGACGGTGTGCGGATATTATCGTAATCCCATCAGAAACTGTGCGGACATCTATGAGGAAATTTATACAAGCGGCAAGTTTATTGATACTTATAATCCGGAACTGCCCAGTGGATACGATACGATCTATGTGAAGCTAAACAATTTGAATCCGCTGAAATTCGGGCATGATACGGAGAAAAAGCTGTCCGAGCTGAATGAGATCGTGGAAGCTAACGGAACAAGTTATAAGATGAGCGATATGACGCTTACGGTGATCATTCCGGTAATGCTGATTGTTGCATGTATTATGTTATGCGGTTATTTCTTTATTTATAATATATTTGATATCTCCATCGTAAACGACATACGGTTCTACGGAGAGCTTAAAACGATCGGCATGTCTTCCAGACAGCTTCGACGTATGTTGTTATGGCAGATGAACAGGATTGCTTTTTACGGGATTGTAATTGGCGGATTAGCAGGCAGCATTATCGGACAGACGGCTTCCGGGCAGATCGTGAGCACGTTTGCGGAGAATATTGCGATGTATTATCAGCCGGCGGGCGCTGTGCAGACAATTCTGTTAGGCGGCGTGTTTGCATGGATTACATTGCTGATCAGCACATTAAAGCCTTTTCGGGTTGCATGTATGATCTCTCCCGTGGAAGCGGCGAGATACCGCGCGAAGAGGAAAAAAGGGGTATTTTCCGTCCTGTCCTTTGCATTAAGCGGCATGCTGTTTCTGATCGTATATACTGTTGCAATCGGTTTTTCGGTGGAGGCGCAGATCGACAGGCGGCGTAATACGGACTTTCAGATCCGGCATAAAGGAATCATATGGTCACAGAACGAGCCTTTTGAACCAATCAGCAGTGGACTGGTAGAACAGCTGCAGGATTTAGAGTTTGCGGAGGATTTAAGGATTTATTATATTGGACGAACTAAGCCGGACTATGTTGAAATGGACGGGTTGTATTGGTATACCACATCGGCGGAGATTGCTGCAGAGGGAGAGATTGCCAGGGATCAGATTGCATATGCTAAGAGTAAACTTCCGGATACTGTAGACGGCGCCTGGGCAGCCAGTCTCAATGAAAGGGGTAATCTGTCAGTTAATGTGGTGGGAATGGAAGCCGGCAGCTTGGAAGAAGAGATACGTTATAATAGTGTGTTGGAGGGCAGCATAGATGAGAAGAAGTTTGAGGATGGCAGTTATATGATCTATCTTCGAAGCTTTAACGACCAGAACGAAGATCAGGATAAGGGGATGGAGTATGCGGTTCACGCCGGCGATGAGGTGTCAGTGACTTTCTACGATGATGTGGCGGACCGCTATGTGGACAAAAAATTTACGGTCATGGCAGTCATCATGCATCAGGATACGTACGGCGCAGAAAATGTGAATCATTCGAATATCTGGCTGACGCAGGATGCCTTTAAGAGTATTTATTCCGATTATGAGAATCTTGTGGGTGCAATTACCTTTAACGGAGCGGATTATGCGAAAGACGGCAGTGCGCTTTCCGAACGGGAAAAGCAAACGGTCGTGGAACAGATATTGCAGGAAAACGGAAATTTACAGTTGATGCTTGATTCCGTCTATCAGGATAGAGTACATTTTACAGAGATGAAGCGAACGATCACCGTATTCGGAATGTTTCTGAGTGTGCTCGTCGGATTGATCGGTATTGCCAATATCATCAATACCGTGACTACGGATGTGATAGCGAGGAAGGTGGAGTATGCCGCCATGCAGTCGATCGGTATGACCGGCACGCAGATGCAGAGTGATATTTTCCGTAAATATGCAGTCTATATATTCACTGCTCTGGGGTTGGCGACTGTGACGGGGACGGCGCTTTCTTATATGATCGGTTCAAGCGTTATGTTTAACTTTTCATGGGTGGCATTGGTTCAGGCGGTTTTGATTTTCTTGTGCTTTTCGGTGCTGTTGTGCGTGGTGATGGCTAGGGTGCTTACGAGGATGATGAATAGGAAGTCTATTGTGGAGAGATTGAGAGAGGTTGTGTAGGAGGGGACGGCAGATTGCACAAAAGGTGCGAGTATGCCGGCTGCGTCAAATGGATTTTCTAAATATTCCGGCGGGGCGAAGAATGGGGGACGCAACCGCCCGACATTCGCCATCCGGGCTCGGGTCGGGCTTTCCGGGACATCCTTGTCCCGGAATTGCTGGACAGCTTACGGAATATTAAGAAAATCTCATTTTCCTGCGCAAGGCATACTTGCACCTTTTGTGCAATCTGCCTGAATATACCTGAATACAGCGATGAGATAACAAATGTTATAGAAAGAAGTCGGTGAAAATATGGAAAAGCACATCTTAGTGATAGAAGATGACAGGGCATTAAACGGTGGGATTGTCTTTGCGCTGGAGCGTGAAGGGTATGTGGTTCACAGCGCGTATACGCTTGCGGAGGCGGAGAAGAGCCTAAAGCAGAAGATGAATCTGATTCTTCTGGATATCAATCTGCCTGACGGGGACGGAAGGGAGTTTTTGCGGGGCGTTCTTGCGGGGCAGCCGGTGCCGGTGCTTCTCCTGACGGCAAGGGATTCGGAGGAGGATATGCTTAAGGGGTTTCAGGCGGGATGTGACGACTATATTACGAAGCCTTTTTCCATGCCGGTGCTGATTGCGAAGATTGCGGCGGTGTTAAAGCGCAGCGAGGGAGCGTCGAGGCAGATTTACGCAAGCGGCGGACTGGTGTATGATTTTGAGGGGAAGGTGCTGACGCGGCAGGGGGAGGTTGTGGAATTGACGGCATTGGAGTGCAGACTGTTGGAATTATTCCTGCATAACAGGGGGATCGTGCTGACAAGGGAGCGGCTGCTTGAGAAAATATGGGATGCGGATGAGCGGTTTGTGGAGGATAAGACACTCAATGTTACGATCCGCAGGCTGCGCATGAAAGTGGAGGATAATCCGGAACAGCCGGCATATATCAAGACCGTGTTCGGTTTGGGTTATAAATGGGAGGACGGACAGTCATGAAACAGAAATTTCTATATCGGCTGCGGAAAGATACGGATATGATATGGAAAGGCGGTATGGGCGCAGTGCTCATACTGCTTTTGCTGTGCATGGGGCTCATGCGGCAGGCAGTGCGGGAGGAGGATTTTTTTGTCAGAACGGATCAGTGTATGAAGCTCGTGGCAGTGTACGGTGTGGCGTGTCTGGCGCTATTTGCCGGGGCATATTATATGATTGTGAGGAGTGTGAGCGGCACACTCTGGCAGCTGGGAGATATGATTGAGAGCCTGACAGAGGGACAGGTGAAGGAGGTGTTCCCTGTAGCCGGGGATACGATTCTGTCAAGATTACAGAATCAGGTTATGCGGCTGTACGATATTTTGCGCTCTTATGAGGAACGGGAGCAGAAAATGCGTAGGCAGCTTGACGAGAATATCGGGGATCTGGTACATCAGCTTAACACGCCGATCACGAATATCAGGCTGTATGCGGAATTTTTAAGAAGAGATGACCTGACGGTGAAGGAGTGTGAGCGCTTCTTATGCTGTCTGGAAGAACAGGCACAGAAATTGTCGTGGCTGGGGGAGAGCTTTTCCAAAATATCCCGTCTGGAAACGGGGATCATCCGTTTGAAACCGGAAAGGCAGGATTTACAGCCCATTATTCTGCGTGCGGTTGGACAGATTATGGAAAAGGCGCAGCGCCGGGGTATGGAGATTGCGCTGAAAGGCGATGTGCAGTCGGAGGTTGTAGCCGATGCGAAATGGACGGCGGAGGCAGTATTTAACGTGTTGGACAATGCGGTGAAATATGGGGATAAAGGCAGCATGATCGAGATCGAGGTGACGAGGCTGACAAACTATACCAGTGTTGCCATTCGAAATAGCGGAACGGAGATTGACGGGGAGGAATATCATAATCTTTTCAAGCGTTTTTACAGAGGAAAGGGGAGCGGAGAGGCGGAAGGCTCCGGATTGGGGCTGTATATCGTGAGGAAAATATTGGAGGAAGAGAAAGGATATATCAAGGCAGGGAGAACCAACGACGGGCGGACGGAGTTTGTGTTGTATCTGTATCATGGGTAGTGGTAGGTGTGAGAGGCGCTATGTTTTAGGGTATGGATATAGTGATTCCCTCATCTTTTTGTAACTGCGACATGATAATTCACTCATTTTTTTGTAATATTGTTATAATAATTCGCTCATTTTTTGTGATATATATGTATTTATTCCCTCATTTTTTTGCGGAATTGTTGTATTTTTATGAGAAACAGCATATACTAAGAGCGTAAAAGTAAATTTATTCGGGAATTAACAAAACGAGCAGGCTCGTCTACGGGTTTATCTTTGCGAACCCGAAAGGACGGAATGGGGGATGTTATGATCTATCTGAAACGTAAAATAGATATTTTTTTAGAAAAGTGGAAGCAGGATGTGCATAGGAAGCCGCTTGTGGTCAAAGGACCCAGACAGATTGGGAAGACGGAATCCATCAGGAATTTTGGAGCAAAGAATTATGAAAATGTAGTCGAGATCAATTTTGTAGAAGAACCGAAGTACAAGCAGGTGATTGCAGATGGCTATAGGACAGCCGATCTGATCAGAAATATCTCGCGAATTGATCCGTCCAAGCGGTTTGTGGAAGGCAAAACTCTCCTTTTTTTTGATGAATTGCAGGAATTCCCGGAGATTGCGACGGCGCTTAAATTTTTGGATCAGGACGGAAGGTTTGATGTTATTTGTAGCGGTTCTCTGCTGGGGATTCATTATGGCAGAATTGAGAGCAACAGCGTAGGTTATAAGACAGATTATGAGATGTATTCCCTGGATTTCGAGGAGTTTTTGTGGGCGAAGGGATATGACGACATTTTTGTTGAAGATCTGCTTGCGCATATGAAGGAATTAAAACCCTTTAATGAGGCGGAATTGTCAGTCTGTAATAGTTTGTTTCTGGATTTCTGCATTCTTGGCGGGATGCCTGCAGTGGTCAGGGAATATATTGAAAAGGACAGCTTCGAGGGTTCTCTTGCGATACAACGGCAGCTTCTTGCCGATTATGAGGAAGATGTCCGTAAGTATGCGGAAGGTATGGATCAGGCCAGGATTCTCAATGTTTTTCGGCAGATTCCGGTACAGCTTGCCAAAGATAATAAGAAATTTCAGATCTCAAAGGTGGCTTCAGGCGCAAGATTCAAGGATTACAGGGGCTGTATCGAATGGCTGTCAGATGCGGGAATTATCAATGTCTGTTATTGCATGAACTATCCTGAACTTCCGTTAAAAGGTAACATTGACGAAACAAAATATAAAATTTATTTTGCGGACAGCGGGCTGCTTGTCGCCATGTTGGATGAAGAAGCGCAGGAAGATCTGCGCGCAAACCGGAATTTGGGTGTTTATAAAGGCGCACTCTATGAGAACGTGGTGGGTGAGGCTTTTGTCAAAAGCGGTTACGGGCTGTATTACTATAAACGCGAGGATTCTACACTGGAGGAGGATTTCTTTGTCCGGACGGCACATGATCTGATTCCGGTTGAGGTGAAAGCGGCAAACGGTAGGGCGAAGTCATTGAGAACCTTGATAAACAGCGAAAAATATGACGATATTCATTATGGCATTAAGCTGATTAGCGGCAACATCGGATATGATAGCCAGATATACACATTTCCGTATTTCTGTGCTTTTTTGATAAAAAGATATCTTAAGGGCAGGATGTGATATGCCGTGAAATGAGTTGCCTATAACAGAAAAAACCAGTATAATGAACGCAGGGTCCGCACTGTGGAACCCGTAACAGAGAAGAAAACGACGCGATTCTGGTATTGCTGGGGAGGCGGACTGCGATGGAATATGCGGATCATAAGAGCCGATGCGTATGGGCGAATCCAAAGAATGAATTGTATATAAAATATCATGATGAAGAGTGGGGACAGCCGGTGCATGACGATCACCGGCTGTTTGAGATGCTGATTCTGGAATCTTTTCAGGCGGGGCTGTCATGGGAGTGCGTTCTGAATAAGCGGGAGGCGTTTCGGCGGGCTTTTGACGGGTTTGATTTGGATAAAGTATGCGCTTACGATGAGGAGAAGATGGAAGCACTCAGGCAGGATGAGGGTATTATCCGTAATCGTTTGAAAATTAAGGCGGCAGTGAGGAATGCGAAGATATTTCGGGATATTGCGGCGGAGTACGGCAGTTTCTCGGATTATCTGTGGGGACATACGAATGGGAAGGTTATTTATGAGAATGATAAGGTGAGTTCGCCGCTGTCGGATGAGATCTCGAAGGATCTTAAGAAACGGGGGATGACTTTTGTGGGGACTACGATCATTTACTCTTATTTGCAGGCGGTGGGGGTTATTTATTCGCATGAGGATGGGTGTTTTCTGTGCAAGGGGAGATAGAGAGAGGATATAGGCTGAGATGTCAGATTGCATAAAATACTCTCTCTCGTCGGGCTTCGTCATGTGGATTTTCTAAAATATTCCGGGGAGTCTGAGGAGACGGACGCAACCGTCCTCTATGCGCGTCCGTGCGCATTTCGGACTTTCCGTGACATCCATGTCACGGAATTGCTGGGGATGAACGGAATATTAAGAAAATCTCACATGACTGCGCAGGACAGCTTCGAGAGTATTTTATGCAATCTGACGGCGTACAGCTCTAGAGAAAATAAATACATAAGACAGGGGTTGGATGAACGATGAGAAAAAAGGAATTAGCGCTTGAGGTCGTAGAGCGGTTGAAAAAGGAATATCCGGATGCGGCATGTTCGCTGGATTATGATCAGGCTTGGAAGCTGCTTGTCAGTGTGCGGCTGGCGGCGCAGTGTACGGATGCGAGAGTTAATGTGGTGGTGGAAAAGTTATATGAAAAATTTCCGGATGTGGCGGCGCTGGCGGCGGCTCCGGTGGAGGAGATTGAGAAGATCGTGCACCCTTGCGGACTGGGGAACAGTAAGGCGCGGGATATCAGTGCCTGCATGAAAATGCTGCAGGAAGAATACGGCGGGAAGGTGCCGGATGATTTCGATGCGCTTCTGAAACTGCCGGGTGTGGGAAGGAAGAGCGCCAATCTCATTATGGGAGATGTGTTCGGCAAGCCTGCCATCGTGACGGATACCCATTGTATCCGCCTCTGCAACCGGATCGGGCTGGTGGATGATATTAAGGAGCCGAAGAAGGTGGAGATGGCACTATGGAAAATTATTCCTCCGGAAGAAGGGAGCGATTTCTGCCACAGGCTGGTCTGGCACGGCAGAGAAGTCTGTACCGCGAGGACGAAACCCTACTGTGACAAGTGCTGCCTTCAGGATATTTGTAAGAAACGCGGTGTTTCTTAATTTTCATGGAGCGGTTCGAGGCCGGTTATGTCATTGATGGGGTCGCTGTTTTTGCCATCTCCGGATAGAACTCTGTGAGTTCGGTAATATGTAGGCG
>CAMWMS010000059.1 GCA_947175435.1 uncultured Lachnospiraceae bacterium
GTATTTATGTGGGATACCGTTATTATGAGAAAGCCGGGATACCGGTGCAGTTCCCCTTCGGGCATGGGCTTAGCTATACCCGGTTTGAGCTTACTGACCTTCAGGTAAAAATGGGGGAAGAAGCAGTAGATACATCCTCGACCTGCAATATGGCAGATGAGGAAGCAAAGCTTGTTGTTTCCTGCAAGATAAAAAATATAGGAAACAGGGCAGGAGCAGAGGTAGTGCAGATTTATGTGGCTGATCAGACACCGGATATTTTTAAGGCTAAGAAGGAATTGAAGGGATTTTGTAAGGTATATCTGGAAGCCGGAGAAGAAAAGGAAGTAGCTGTTGAACTGAGCCGGAGGGCATTTGCGCATTATGGTGTGGATACCGGGAAGTGGGATGTGCTGACAGGGCGATACCAGATTCTGGCAGGAACCTCAAGCGAAGACATCAGGCTTTCCCAGGAGATAGCTGTGCAGGGAACGGTAGATACATTAGGGAGTGAAGGAATACCGGAGTGGTATATCCATCCGTCAGGGAAACCGTCAGTTTCTGACTTTGAGAAAATTTATGGTCATGAGATTAAGCCATTTGAATTGGAAAAGCCCGGAGAATACACGTTGCTGAACACTTTTAATGACATAAAAGAAAATCCGGTTGTGCAGCAGATCATGGACGGCATGAAGGGAGGAATCCTGCAAAGCTGCGGCGGGGATGAAACCAGCCCGGAATTCCTTTTTACAATCAACATTGTGTTCAATACACCATTGATACGCCTTGTGCAGCAGGGCGGAGGGGCAACGCCTCTTGGGGTGATGCAGGCGGCAGTGGCCTGTGCGAACGGTGATATGTCGGCAGCAGAGCAGCTTGCGGCAATGATGGGAAGCGTGTAAAATGTGAGTGAAGAAAAATGTTCTCCGGGTAATAGAATTGGTTCCACTAAGGCAATGACAGATGGGAATACTTATAAGTATAGAAGGAGACAAAGATGGCAAAAACATTTTGTTTATGGAAAAGGGAAGAATATCAATATCCGTGTACAGGAGAATTCTTGCCAAATATTACGGCCTATATGCATGAGGACGAAAAGACTCGTCCTGCCATATTAGTCGTACCCGGCGGGGGATATGCCATGGTCAGTCCGACAGAAGGGGAAATTGTGGCAAAGCGGTTTTTTGAGGAAGGCTATCAGGCATTTGTGCTCACGTACACTACAAATATGTTTCAGATAGCGCCGCTTGGTAAACAACCCCTTAAAGATATTTCCCGTGCAGTGCGTTATATTCGCAGTCATGCGGAAGAATTACATGTACAGGGCGGCAGAATTATCTGTTGTGGTTTTTCAGCAGGTGCACATTTAGTGGGAAGCCTTGCAGTCCACTATCAAGATCCTGAATTACAAGAAGAATCCTGTCAGGAAATTTCCAACCGCCCGGATGCAGTATTGTTATGCTATCCTGTTATTACAAGCGGAGAAAAGGCGCACAGGGAAAGTTTTGAGGTATTGCTTGGAAAAGAGGCAGAAGAGGATAAGTTAGCCTGGGCGAGTCTGGAAAAGCATGTGACAGCGGATACACCGCCGGCATTTTTGTGGCATACACTGACAGACGAACTTGTTCCGGTGGAAAACAGTATCTTTTATATGCAGGCGTGCCGTGAGGCAGGGGTGTCCTGCGAACTGCATTTATTTATGGAAGGTAAACATGGGATGAGTCTTGCAAATGAGGACTGGGCATCCAATAATATCGGGGAAGGCAGTCTGTACACCATGATGCAGCAATGGCAGACTATGAAAACATTGTACGCGCAGAATCCGGCTATGCTTCTGGAGACGTTTGCGGAGGCGGCAAAGACGCAAAATCTTGCAGATTTTGTGGCAGAGTGGTCCAAAGCCACTGCTGAATATCAGTCCCAGGAAGAACAGCATGCAGATACGTCAATTATGCAATGGGTTACGTTGGCACTTACCTGGTTGGAAAAGTCTGGGAAAGGGGAGCAATATAAGTGAAACGGAAGATAATGAAAATAGCGACAGCAGTTATTGGCATGGGAACTTTGACGACAATTATGGGTTTGGTAATCACTGGCAGAAAAATTGGCTGGGGACCTTTTGCAGGACTGTATGATTTATCGGACGAAGTGAAAGCGATTGCCCGTAAATATGATGTACAGGAATGCCAGCACGGAATCATTTTCTATGGCGCATCCAATTTCCGGTTATGGAAAGAGATGGAAAATGATTTGAAAGGATTTAAAGTACAGAACCACGGCTTCGGAGGCAGCACCGATAAAATGCTGGTAAAATATGCAGATGAAATTTTATACCCATATCATCCGGATATTGTATTTTTGCAGACAGGATCGAATGATTATGTGAATTTGTCCGGTTCAGATGAGGAAAAAGTTAATATGTGCATGGCTTTCAAAAAGGAAATGTATGAAGAATTTCATGAGAAACTTCCGGAGACCAAATTTGTGGTGATGAGCGGTTTGCTGCTTCCCGGGCGGAGCCAGTACACAACATTAACCCAGAGAATAAATGAATCGTTGAAAAAACTGTGTGATGAAACGGAGTATCTGTGTTTTGTGGATGCTTCAGATATGACATTTGACGGCACGGATTATGCGGAAGAATTATTTATATCTGATGGGATTCATCTAAACCATAAAGGTCAGCTGAGGTGGTGTGAAGAATATATCCGCCCGCAGATTGAACGAATGATTAAGGATGTGAAGGAAACAAAGGATAATTAGCAATAATAAAAGCGTTTATGCTGGGAACTGCTGATATGCAAACAAGTAATGGACTATGAATTGTCATTTGCCCATTACTCGTTTGTTTTTTTGAGAACTTGCCAAAATACTTTTTAGCGGGTGAAAAACTGTATTTTTAAAATACTTTAAGTGTTGTATAATAAGACATGAAGTTATACTAAGACATCAAAGCATAGGAGGCATCTGCAATGCAGCAGACCACACCGGAAAAGATCGGGAGAGAAAAAGGACAGGGGCTGGTGATCAAAAACCTGCCGTCTTATGAGTATATACAGAAAGAGATCTGCGTATATAACAAGGGACAAAAAATATACGGCATTGCTTATATCCCGGATACCGGCAGGCAGCGTATACCGCTTATCATATGCGCCCATGGGTTAGGCGGTTCTCATAGTACCAGTACCGCTCATTATGCAAGACAACTAGCACCCTGCGGCGTGGCGGTCTACTGTTTTGATTTCTGTGGCGGCGGCGGAACCGGGAGTGATGGGGAAACCACACAGATGTCTGTCATGACAGAAGTAGCAGATTTAGAGGCGGTTATAGAGGCGGCAATGCAGTGGGATTTTGTAGAAACCGGGCGCATTGCGCTGCTGGGAACCAGTCAGGGAGGTGCCGTTGCGGCGATCGCGGCGGCGAGGCATGTGCAGGATATTGCGGGGCTTATATTGATGTATCCGGGATTTGTGATCAGTGATATTGTTCATGAGATGTTTCCGTGCCGGCAAGAGATACCGGACACTTTCCCTTTTCACTGGATAATGGCGGGGCGGCCCTACGCAGATGATATGTGGGATTATGATGTCTATAAGGAGATCGGCAAATTCAAGAAAAAGGTTCTGCTGCTACACGGAAATAAGGACACAGTTGTTCCGATATCCTATTCTGAGAGGGCGGCGGCAACCTATGAAGATGTGGAGTATTATGTGATTGACGGCGCGGAACATGGTTTTACGGATGATGCCTTTGATGAGTCGGTCAGACGGATCGTGGATTATTTACAGGAGGGTTTTCTATGAAATACGACGTAATTATTATCGGTGCAGGGCCGGGAGGTATCTTCACGGCATATGAATTGATACAGCAGGAGAAAGATTTAAAGATTGCCGTGTTTGAATCGGGACATGCGCTGGAGGCAAGACATTGCCCGATCGACGGAGATAAGGTCAAAAGCTGTGTGCACTGTAAGAGCTGTTCCATCATGAGCGGTTTCGGCGGTGCGGGCGCTTTTTCTGACGGAAAATATAATATCACCAATGATTTCGGAGGCACCTTGTATGAGCATGTAGGCAAGAAACAGGCCATTGATCTGATGAAGTATGTGGATGAGATCAACATGAAATACGGCGGGGAGGGTACGAAGCTGTACACTACAGCCGGAAGCCATTTTAAGAAATTGTGCCTGCAAAATAAGTTGAACTTATTGGATGCGTCCGTGCGTCATCTCGGAACGGATATCAACTATGTTGTGTTGGAGAATCTCTATGCGGTGTTGAAAGATAAAGTGGAATTTCATTTCGATACGCCGGTTCGGGCAGTAGAGACTATGGGTGAAGGCTACCGCATCGTATGTGAGAATGAAACCCATGAATGCGACAAATGTGTCATTTCTGTAGGGCGCAGCGGCAGTAAATGGATGGAAACGGTCTGTGAGAAACTGGATATTGAGACGAAGTCCAACCGGGTAGATATCGGAGTCAGGGTGGAGCTTCCGGCGGTGATCTTTTCCCATCTGACGGACGAACTGTATGAGAGCAAGATCGTCTACCGCACAGAGAAGTTCGAGGACCGGGTGCGGACTTTCTGCATGAATCCTCACGGGATCGTGGTCAACGAGAACACGAACGGTATTGTGACGGTGAACGGACACAGCTATGAGGGTGCGGATAAACAGACGAACAACACCAACTTTGCATTGCTTGTAGCGAAGCATTTCTCCGAGCCTTTCAAGGACAGTAACGGTTACGGCGAGAGCATTGCAAGGCTGTCCAATATGCTGGGCGGCGGTGTGATCGTGCAGCGGTTCGGTGATCTGGTGAGAGGAAGACGCAGCAACTCTAAGCGCATTGAGGAAGGGTTGGTGGAGCCTACTTTGTCGGCGACTCCGGGTGACTTAAGTCTGGTGCTTCCGAAACGTATTCTGGACGGTATTATCGAAATGATCTATGCCCTTGACAAGATCGCGCCCGGTACGGCCAATGACGACACGCTGCTGTATGGCGTGGAAGTGAAGTTCTACAATATGGAAGTGGAGATCAATGAACACCTTGAGACGAAATATAAAGGGCTTTATATTATTGGCGATGGCAGCGGCGTGACCCATTCCCTGTCCCATGCATCTGCAAGCGGTGTGTATGTGGCGAGGAATATCGTAGCAGGAGTCGCCGCAGAATAATGACAGGCGGACAGAGTACATAAGACAAGATTAAGACATATGATATAGAAGGACTGCATAAATTATATTAATAATCTATGCAGTCCTTTATCCTATGTTATAGGAAATTCTTACGTTCAAATCAGGTAAAGGAATGCTCGTATTTCAATGAGGCGTCACCCATGGTTGCAGCATTATCTAATATTTCCAACATCATTATTCCCGTCATTATCTTTTATATTGTAGCGTACGGACTCGCCGCACGCAGTAATGTGTACGAGGATTTCATTAAAGGGGCAAAAGACGGTTTCCATACGGTCATTCAGATCATGCCTACGCTGATCGGACTGATGGTGGCGGTGGGGGTATTAAGGGCTTCGGGATTTCTGGATTTCGTGGGCGGATTATTCGCCGGCATAACGGCAAGAATGGGATTTTCCTCCGAACTGGTTCCGCTGATCCTGATCAAGATGTTTTCTTCTTCTGCGGCGACAGGGCTGGTACTGGATATCTTTAAGAATCATGGCCCGGATTCGCTGATCGGGTTGACGACTTCGATTATGATGAGCTGTACGGAAACAATCTTTTATACAATGTCTGTCTACTTTCTGGCGGCGAAGGTGACGAAGACCCGTTATACGCTGACCGGTGCACTGCTTGCTACACTGGCGGGTGTGATCGCAAGTATTGTGTTGGCGGGAATTATAGTGTAAGGACAGGACGGTATAATGTATAAGAAACGGCACATCCGTAAGGAGTGCCGTTTCTTATGTGTGAGAAGGATAGAAATGTGTAAACTCAGTATATGTCAACAGGATGCCAATTAGGGGACATCTCTGTTATGTTTAGTCGAAGCCGGTCAGCACCGAAACAGCACCGGCGGCTCCTATAAAGTGTAGATTAGAATCATTTCATTATGTATTCCCCAACTACAATTAATACTATAAGGCATAATTGTGAATGGGATGTGTCAAATATCGAAAGAAAAAAGAAATATTTTATAAAATAAATTTTATAATTCGTGTAAGAATCATAGATAGAAAAATTAATTTGACTATCAAACTATATTTTGATAAAATAGAAAAACCAAATGCAGAGTATTGATGAGCGGTGTCCGATAGATGTAAGAATGCTGTTATAATATGCGGAGGTTTCAGAATGGAAAAGGTTATGAATATCAACAGTACGCTGAATGATGTGCTGGTCAAACTGTTCCGCAATGTTAATGCGATAGAGGAACGTGCGATGCGCACCGAAGAATATAAGGATGTGACGACCAACGATATGCATGTGATCGAGGCGATCGGCATGGAGGGCGCGAGGAACATGACCAGTGTGGCCCGTTCCCTGGAAGTCACGACGGGAACGCTCACCATCGCAATCAACAGCCTGGTTAAGAAGGGCTATGTAGACAGGGTGCGGAGCGAGGAGGACAGGCGGGTTGTGCTGATCTCCCTGTCGGAAAAGGGCAGACGGGCATATCTTCATCACCGTAGATTTCATGAGCGGATGATTGAGTCCGTGGTAGAGGAACTGACGGAGGAAGAGCAGCGGATTCTGGCGAAAGCCCTTGCAAAGCTGTATCATTTCTTTCGGGTTACCTGACAGCCTGCGGACTGTTGCTGCCGGTTAATAATTCCGACAGCGTCCCGAAATCCGCAGGACCGTTTTCCAGCAGGAAACTGTGAAAATAGTATAGGAATTCGTGATCATTCATCACGGAACCGTTTATTGTATCATGACGGGCGCCATCAGTCTGACGTGCATTATACCAGACTACGGCAGCCTGTTTTTTTAATTCCATGATTTCCAGATAGCCGAGATAGTATTTCGGGTAATTACAGGGCTCTTCGGCTATGTAGGCGTAGATCGCGGCTATGGTAGAGTCATCCAGGGAGCCGAAAGAGGCGAAGATATTCCGCACGTCCTCGTAGGAGGCGCCGTCATAGTGGATGGCAATATCAAGCAGAGAGTACAGGCAGAGCTGTATCTGACGGTCCAGACGGCAGGCGCGGTAATATCCTTCCGCCTCCGGATAGGACCTAGAGGCAAGCTGTATTGCATAATCGTAGGAAGACATCTCGGCATAGATTGCCCAGCCTTCAATATATCCGCCGTAGTAAAGTACGCTGCGCAGCGGTGTTGTACCGGACTGATTTCGGAAGCGCTGACTGTATACGGTCTGATAGAGATGCCCAGGGTAACCCTCGTGAGCCAGTGTGGTGAATAATGATAGCGCATCGGAAGTGTCCAGTGCATTGATATAGATCGTATTGTTCAGGACATTATCGATGGGCGGCGTCATGTAGAAAGCAGGAGCCGTATAGGCTTCCAGACTGTCATCCACATATTTGACGGTGCAGTCGATCGCATTACCGCCCACATCTTCAGGAATCGACGGATAGTCCTGCTGTATGGATGTCTTCAGATAGCTGAGGATGTCTTTCGGGGACATCTCGGGAAGCAGGGCGGTATCTTCCGTGAGTTTATCCCGAATGGAACTATCACTCTTAAGCAGATGTCCTAAAGCGGCATAGTTGGATGACAGATCGCTATAGAGAAGATGCTTGATCTCATCGATATCGCGGCAGGAACCGGTCTGCAGGCGCAGGAGCGCTTCGTAATACTCACGGCCGCCGGGGCGGTGCGCCAATCCGCACAGCTCTTCGCCGCTTCCGCTAAGCAGAGTAAGCTCGTCGGCGAGACGTTCATAAGCGGGAGCCACAACGGTAGTCAGCAGCCTGTTATTTTCTGACTGATAGGAGAGCGCTTCGTCCTCGGTCAGCAACCCACGGCGGATCAGCTCCTGCAGGCGCGTATCGAAGGTGGCTTCCAAAAAGTGCGTATTGTTATTTAACTGTTCGGGATCCATGAGGGCACTGCACTGACGGATCACTTTAGTGACGGTCGAATCGGACATGAAGAGTCCGGCGGCCGCTTTTTCCCGTTCATACACGATAAGTCCGTCGAAATAATCCGGAATCTGTGTCAGGATGGATAAATATAATTCTATATCATTTACGTTGTCGAGCCTGTATTCTGCCAACAGGATCGGCAGTTCGGAGGGCGCTCCCGACGAAGGGGAGAGCGGTTCGGAGAAATACGGGTATGCGGCAGTGCGGCTAAGCGCGTCTATGTAGGATTGCAGCAGATTGCAAAGATACCGGTTTTTGTCCGAAAGTTTCCGGTTATCGTATTTTGCCAGTTGTCCTTGCAGAAGAGACAAGGCGTAGATGTCATTTGCAGCCTCTCCTTCGTGGTATATGGGCATTTTAAGCGAAGATTCATCGATACGGTAAGTATCCGGATCATCTACGGAATAGTGGAAATGAATCGGATTTGTCTGCAGTTCATTTAAGAAAAATTCTTCCGTGAAGGATTCGAATTCCGCGTCCGCGTGATTATGTACATACCCGAAGAGGGTAGCAAGGCTAAAGCCGGTAAAGAGAATCAGGGCGGCAGCCCACTGTTTGGGAGATAGGATATGTTTCAAGAGAGTACCTGCCGAATGGATTGATATTGATATTAATATATGAACCTTTCTATCAAATCATGAGAGGAAGACAGGAAAAGACCGGATCAAAAGATGATCCGGTCGCGTCCGCTTTCTTTGCCGAGATATAATTTTTCGTCCGCCTGCTTGATCAGGGTATTCAGATCGCTTTGAAAATCATATTCTACTAAACCGAAAGTTAAAGATACGGAGAAAGTTTCGCTGCCGCCGTCGAAGACGATTGCTTTGATCTTATACCGGAGCGTTTCCAGTGCGATCAGCGCTTCGTCTCCGTTCAGTGCAGGAAAAATCAGCAGAAATTCTTCACCGCCCCAGCGGGAGACGAAGGTGCCTGCCGGGAGCTGCGTCTGAAATGTTTTCGCAATTTCCTTCAGGACAATGTCGCCTACATCGTGTCCATAGGTGTCGTTGACCCGTTTAAAGAAATCGATATCACAGATACAGAAACTGATCTGCTGATCGGGCGTTTTTAAGAGTTTGCCCAGATAATCCATCGTGCGTCTCCTGTTGTACAGCCCGGTCAGTGGATCAATGCTGGCCTGCGTGATCAACTGCTCATTATATTCGATCAGTTTGCCCTCCAGCGCCTGCGTATCTGTGCTGAAGATATAGGCGATCATCGAGAGCGACCAGAAGATAGCGACAGTATTTACCAATTGAAGCGTATTATTAAGTTCAGCGGTAAGAATGACTTCAGGAGTGTTTGCGCTGCAATAGAAAAACAGGTACAGACGCAGCACACACAGGGCAAGCGCATAGCTTACCTTTGCTGCTTCATGTCTGTATTTGGCGAAAAAACAGGAGATGAGCAGTACGATAATAAAGTGCTGTACACCGATATTCCAGCCGAACATGACAATATTGAATATGATCCATACGAGAATCGCTGCATTCAGAATACAGAATGAAACGAAAGTGCCGCGGTAATAAGACAGGATAAAGGTTGCCACAAACAACGCCGTAGATATAAGACAGATTCCCATGCCGTTTATATTAGAAGAGAACAATAACAGCCCGCCGTTGACCAAGGAGTAGACAATCATGGTAAGGATCAGCAGACGAACGACTACGATGAGTTTCGAGGACTCATTGCGGTCACCGGTGTCTTTACAGATATACTGATATATTTTATGTAAAACATTCGTTTCTTTCATGTCATTTGCCGGTCCTTTGCAGAAGGTATGAGATTGATAAACACGTTCAAGTAAATTTACAATCTCAGATTGCGCTTTAACTTAAATACTTTATAATGATATTATAAGTATCATACATCATATATAAATATTATGCAATTCCGCAATTATGAATTTGCAATTTATTGCAATTTATATACGAAAGTTGATAGAATGTAAATAAATCGAAAGGAGAAGGAGTCTGCAATGCACCTGGGACAAGTAAAGTATTCTATTAAGAATAAATTGATTATGCTGTCTGCTGTGGTGGCGGTTCCTTTTCTGATTATGGTGGTTTATCTGATCTATGCGCTGCATAATTACAGCGCGGCATATGATACGATCGTAAGCAGCATGACGGTGGCTAACAATTATAATCTGAATTTCAAAGAAGAGATGGACGAGAGCCTGTATAAGCTGGTAGTCGGAGCTGCTACGTTTGAGACGATTAAGGATGATGACAGCTTAGAGGACCCTTATGTGCTGATGAATGAGCTACGGGAGGATTTCAATAAGCTGATGCGGGTCACAACAGACGGGGAGAGCCGCACCTGGCTGCAGATACTGATGCGCAACGTAAACACTCTGGAGGATCGGGTCGGGGATATCCGCGCGAATCTGGGGGCGGAGAACAGCTATGACACTAATATAGAAATGCTGGACAATAACATCTATATTATGACGGAGCTGATACAGGATGATATTCAATATTATATCTATTATCAGACACAGAGCATGGAGCATCTGACGGAGCAGTTAAATGAAAGGGTAAATACGTTTACGATTTTTTGTGCGATCCTGCTAGGTGTCGTCCTGCTGATTGTCACAGCGCTGACTATTATGATCGTGACGGGAATTATCAGGCCAATCCGGGAGCTGTCTCAGGCAACAGAGAAAATTTCGCAGGGAGATTTCTCTGTCCGCGTTCAGGTGGATACAAACGATGAAGTGGCAGTATTGGCGGACGGCGTCAATATTATGACGGAGAGCATTGAGAGGTTTGTGTACAAGACCAAAGAAGATGAACGTAAGATGCGCCGTGCGGATCTGCGGCTTTTGCAGGAACAGATCAACCCGCATTTCCTATATAATACGCTGGATACGATTGTATGGCTGATTGAGGGGAACGATCCGGATAAGGCCGTGAACATGGTTATGTCGCTGTCGGAATTTTTCCGTCTGGTGCTCAGCAAGGGCAGGGAGTATATTACCATACAGGAAGAGGAGATGCATATTAAAAGCTACTTGGAGATCCAGCAGGTGCGCTATCGGGATATTATGGATTATGAGATCCGAATCGCGCCCGAACTGTATCAATATAAAATTCTGAAATTGACATTGCAGCCTCTGGTGGAGAATTCCTTGTATCACGGCATTAAATATAAACGTGCGAAAGGAAAGATTACTGTAACAGGGGAACTTGCAGAGGGAAGAATACACTTTAAGGTGGAAGATGATGGTGTCGGAATGGAGGAGAAGGAGCTTGACAGTCTGCGAAAGGAAATTGTAAAACCTTGTAAGGATACGGGCAAAGGCTTCGGGCTTGCCAATGTCAACGAACGTATTCGTATGAATTTCGGGGCAGAGTACGGCATGACGATCAATTCCGTGCAAGGGAAGGGAACCTGCGTGGAAGTCATAATTCCAGCAGTACTCTATGAACAGGCGGTGCAGTTGAACAATGAAAATGATACCGGGGTGTCATAACAGACCGGACAGATATGGAGGAATGCAGTGGAAAAGGCAGGACACAATATACATATAAACAGGATAACTATGGTATTGCTGCCGACGATTCTTATTCTTACGATTATGCTTGGATGGGGCTTCGGACTTTTTACTAAGATAGAGGAGGAATCCTATGCAAGTGAGACTAATGAAGAGGAAAACCTGATCGTGGTAGGGGTATCTCAGCTCGGCAGTGAATCCGGATGGAGAACTGCCAACACAGAGTCGGTACAGATGGCATTTACAAAGCAGAATGGTTATTTCATGATTCTCAGTAATGCAAGGCAGAAGCAGGAGAATCAGATCAAGGCAATCAGAAACTTTATTTCCCAGAGAGTGGACTATATCGTGCTTGCGCCGGTGGTGGAGAGTGGATGGGAGACTGTGCTGCAGGAGGCGAAAGAAGCGGAGATTCCGGTGATTCTGATGGACAGAAGCGTGGACGTGGCGGATCAAAGCCTTTATACCGCGCTCGTAGGAACGGATTCCGTGGAAGAGGGCAGGAAAGCGGGACGATGGCTGGAAGAATATATGATAAAGAAACGGATGTCCGATCGGGATATTAATATAGTAGTGTTAAAGGGAACGGAAGGCGCGTCGGCACAGATCGGAAGGACGGCCGGATTCTCCATAATAGCCGGCAAACATAATAACTGGCATATTCTGGAACAGCGGTACGCGGACTTCACAATTTATAAAGGGAAAGAAGTAATGAAGGATCTGCTGAAGAAGTATAAGGACATCGATGTGGTGGTATCCCAGAATGACGATATGACTTTCGGAGCGATTGAAGCAATCAGGGAATCCGGCAGAACTGTGGGAGTAAACGGCGATATTACGATCATATCTTTTGATGCGGTTCACAATGCGCTGGAGATGGTAGCAGATGGCGTGATTAATGTAGATATAGAATGTAATCCCAATCAGGGAGAGTATATTTCAGATATTATCCGGCTGCTTGAGAACGGGCAGGAAGTTGAGAAAAGATATTATGTGGAAGAAGATGTTTTTACGATGGAAAATGTAACACAGGAAGTTCTGAACGGCAGAACTTATTGACAACGCTGTGCCGATTTAGAGCGTGTGGGTGTTTGACAGAAGAAGCAGAAGGGAGTAAAGAATGCTGAAAGTATTTCTCGTTGAGGATGAAAGCATTGTCAGAGAGGGATTGAGAGACAACATCCCATGGCAGCAGTGGGGGTATCAGTTTGTCGGGGAAGCAAGCGACGGTGAGATGGCGCTGCCTCTGATCCAGAAACTGAAACCGGATGTACTGCTCACGGATATTAAGATGCCGTTTATGGACGGATTATCCTTAAGCCGTATCGTACATCAGGAATTCCCGGATATGAAGATTATTATTATCAGCGGTTACGATGACTTTGAATATGCCAGACAGGCGATTGCGGTAGGGGTGGAACAGTATCTGCTCAAGCCGATTACAAGAGCGAATCTTCAGAAAGTTTTGGCGGAGTTAAAAACTAAGATCGAGACGGAGCGGGAGCAGAGAAACTATCAGGAGAAATATCAGAATGAGACGAGGGCATATGAGCAGTTCTCCAGGACGAATTTCTTCGTGAAAGTGTTCGAAGGCAGAATGTCCGTTCAGGATATATATGAAGAGGCGGCGAAGCTGTCGTTAAAGATTAATGCCCCCTGTTATAATCTGTTGATGTTTTCTTTGACGGAGAAGCGCGGTGGCGAAAACGGCGGTTTTGAATCGGAGACTTTTGCAAGGAAAAGGGAAGAGATCCTCCGTTATTTCGTGCGATATCCGGAACATCTTGTATTTCGGTGGAATGTCAATACTTATGGCGTACTGATTAAAGGTAACCCAGAGCAGATGAAGGACTTAACGGAGAGATGTCTTGAGAATCTGGAGCGCATCTGTAAGCCGGCGGAGGAAGATTTCGACTGGTATGCGGCGGCGGGGGAGCCGGTGGAACGTCTGAGCATGCTGGCGGAATGCTACGGTAAAGTAAACCATCTCTTTGCTTACCGATTCCTGATGCCGTCGGTGCATATCTTTACGAGTCAGGTAACGGATAATTATATACCGCTTGAGGCGAGCGGTAAGATCGGAGATATTGATTATGCAAAGGTAGAGCCCGAACTGATCAAAGATTTCTTACAGCAGGGCAGTCATGCCGAGATTGCGGAATTTGTGGACGGTTGGATGCACAGTATTCAGGAGGCATTGAAATCCAGACTTTTTCAGAACTATCTTGTATTTCATATTCATTTTGTTACCATGGCTTATGTGGAGTCTATCGGCTATGACAAGAAGCAGTTTCTGGAGCTGTTGGGGGAGGAGCAGATACAGGAAGTGAATCTGGGACCGGAAGAGCTTTCCCAATATATATGTAATATTTTGGAGAAAGCCATGGAACTGCGCGATCGCGAGTCGGACAACCGGGGCAGGAAGGTGCTGAAAAGAGCGCTTGAATATATAGAAGAAAACTATATGCAGGAGACTCTGTCGCTCAACATGGTGGCCGGTGAAGTCGGTGTCAGTGCAAACTATTTCAGTGCAATATTCAGTCAGGCAATGGATGTAACTTTCGTCGAGTATGTGACGCAGAAGCGTATGGAGAAAGCCAAGAAACTGCTGCGCCAGACGGAGAAACACTCCGGAGACATTGCAATGGAAGTAGGATATAAGGATCCCCATTATTTCAGCTTTGTGTTTAAGAAGACACAGGGCTGTACGCCGCGGGAATACCGGTCTTCCGCTAAGGATTAGAATGGCAGGGTGCGTCGCTTTCGCGGCGGACAAGCTGCCATGGAATCGTGTGAGAGACTACGGGTATGCCGCGCAGCCGTTTGATCATACAGTCGGCGACGCATTCCCCGATCTCATGTGGTGCGTGCGTCAGGGAAGTGATACGCACACTGCTTAATTCACTTAAGTAGCTGTTGTCAAAACATACTACGGAAATATCCTGCGGCACAAGAATGCCGGCGTAAGACAATTCCTTGATCAGCCAGTACGCAGCCTCGTCGTTGTAGCAGACTACGGCAGAACAATTGGACAGACACTCCTGTATGAAATTCGTCAGGAAACGGGTGTCCTGACGAATTTCCAGCGCGGCGATATCCGGGGAAGTATACCATCCCACATGGCGGTCTGACAGTGGATAGCCCAGATCGCGCAGGCGGGATGCCATACCGTGGTAGCGCTCCGGACCTTGTGCATCATCCATTTTAAACAGACCGGCGATCCGGGTATGTCCCAGCGAAACGAGGTGCTCCGCCAGCAGGCAGCCGCCGTAATAGTTATCGTCCTTGACATAGATGCTGTTCTGGAGAGCCGGATAATGATTATGAAGGAACAGAATGAAGGTACCGCTCTCTTGCAGACGTTCATAGAGATCCAGATTGGGATTAGGAAGCGTGCTCTTACAGCCTTCCACGATCATGCTGCAGGGTGGATCGTCTAACAGTGTCAGAAGGTGTGAACGCTCGACAAATGTGTCGTTATCGGTAGAATAAATCTGCAGTTGATAATCGTACTCCGCCAGAGCTGCCCGTATATCGGATAGAAGCTGAGGATAGATGTACTCCTGCTGACTGGCAACAAGAACCGGGATGATATTGCGATTGCCGTCTGCGGATAAGCCGGTGGCGTAAGAGCCGCTTCCCTGCCTGCTGGTGATGATACCTTGCTTATGGAGCAATGCCAGCGCGGCGCGCACGGTTTGACGGCTGACATTGTAGTCCTGACACAACTGCGATTCAGTAGGCAGTTTCGAGATGCCGTTTTGCAGATTACGGTTGATCCGTTCGGTTAGTATATTTGCCAATGTTTCATATTTTGTCATAAAATGCAGCTCTCCACGTTTGTTTTTTGTGCTATTTATATAGATTCAGAGAAAAAATCTTATCTTATTCACAATTTGTTCAAAATAAGTACAATAGTTATTCCTAAATAATTTAACTTTGTGATAAAA
>CAMWMS010000060.1 GCA_947175435.1 uncultured Lachnospiraceae bacterium
TGACCGTCACAAATCGAGAATGACACGGGTCTTTACCAAAACGTCCGCCTGAGTTCGTCTCGTCCCCTCTCAGTTTCGACCCAATTTTCCACATAGCCGCAATCACAGCAGACATAACGGGCAACGGGAATCCTCTTGACCCATGCAATGTTAGTGATAGCAATGCTGTTTGCCGGATAGCGATGTGCATCATCGGGAACACGGACGATGTTTTGTGAGTTACATACCGATAAGCCCTACAATTAACAACATTATGAACGGTACAATATACTTTCGTGGGTGGTGCCATAGATCACTTTCAACCTTCCGGTTGCGGATCGGGCAAAACCACTCCAACAGGACGGACAAGACAGCACTTTGCAATGCAATTAACAATGCAGTAATGATTTCTCTGCCGCCTACACGGCCATACCATATTTGCCAGCTGATTAGATATACGCTGTTTACGGTAATATTGACAGAGAAGATAAAGAGACAATAGCGTGTGCAAAAGCGTTCTACCTGTCCGGGCAGCGTCCGGACAGCCTGTTCCAAATCGGGGTCGCAGGAAAGCAATATGCAGATCGGCGTGTTCAGGCAAAGAACGGCAAAACCCAGAGGCATAACATACAATCCCTCGAATTGTCCCAGCATTAGCGGCATAGCACCGGCAATAACACACAAGCCGGCAGTATTTATAAGATAGTTTTTATTTGTGAGCAGATAGCGCATCAGATATAGCAGTATACTTCCGGTTCCTTTCGTGTGCTTGATAAGAATTTTTGATGATAACGGGCGGTAGAACACATAAGCGTCCACTATCAACAATCTCAAACAGGAAAGAAACATACTTGTAAGCACAATTAAAGAAAAAGTAGTAATCTCTCGCACAAAGAAAATGGAAAAGAGCATTGTACCGCACCAGCAAGCCGCAAAGGGCAGCATTTTCTTTTGCGACGTCACGGTGTACCATGCCGCAGCCATCAAACAGCCATTACAGGCACAGAGCAGAGACGCGGCTATTTGCAATGTACTCCACTCATATACGGCAAAGAACAAAGCCAGTATAGGAAATGTTCTTGTAATCAGCGTATAGCCGGTATATACCAGTACAAGAGAAAAAGTCATTCCCCTGTTTTGAAACGGCAGCATAAACATCCCGGTCATGCGGGCTGTGTTTCCGGACGAGTTAAGAGTCTGCCACATGATAACGGTAGAAGAAACCGTAGCCGTCAGAAAGAGAACAGACGGTGCAATCTTTATTTCAATGCCTGCGGTGTGAATGGCAAGAAATAGAATGATGCAGGTAATAAGACTTTTGGCGACACGCTCATACCTTGCACCGAAAAATTGCTTTGAGAAGGCTCGCAAAATATTCATTTCTTCAACACCTCCCGGATTTTGTCTGCTTCAATCTCCTGTCCGGTAAAACATCTTTTTATCTGTCCTTGTTCCAATACCACTACCCGGTCGGACGTAAGGCAGATACTTTCGAGAATATGGGACGAAAAGAGGATCGTGCCGTACTGTCGATAGCTGCCGATCTGTCGGTACAGGTATTCGGTACTTTGAAAATCAAGTCCGTTCACCGGCTCGTCCAGTATAAGCAGTTTTGGCTTCAGGGCAAAAGCCGTAATCAGGTAAGCCTTTTTCAGATTTCCTGTGGACAGTTCTTTCAGCAAAATATCGGTATACTCCTCAAATTGAAAGCCATGAACCAATTCATCAGTATCAGATAATTTCTTTCCGTAAGACGCCGCCACATAGGAAGCATACTCACGAAATGTAAAAAATTGAAAAGAACGATCTTCGGAAAATACGGTATACCGTTCTTTTTTGAACTTCCGATTGCGGAATATAAGCGGTTTACCCTGCCACAAAGCAGCTTCCACTTGAAAACTGTCAAGCAGTCCGGAAAGCGTTTTGATAAAAGTGGTTTTGCCGGCGCCGTTTAATCCGATCAGTCCTACGACTTCGTGTTCTGCCAATTCGAGAGAAACATTTGACAGCACATTTCTGTCTTCGGAATACCAGGCGCTTAAGTTTTGGATTGTCAGGAGAGAGTTGTTCATATTACCGTTCTCCTTTGCCGTCTTGTTCCTTTTGCTGTGCCCTGTAAGCGGAATATAGGAATATACCGCATATGATGACATAGAGCACTGCCATCTCGAATCGATCGGATATGCCGCTTACGATGGCGGCGGCCAGCCATAGCACAGCCAGAATCCCGCGAATATATACATGACGCATAATCATTACCTCCTTGTGTACATTTTGCATTGTTTGTTGTGTTGTAACTGTTTATAAGCTGCTTCGTAACTGTGAAGATCAGTTACGTTGTGTCTTAATCATAACTGTAAAAGGAGGTCTGTGTGCAAGTGTCCGCGAACGGCAGGTTTTTGACCGCGAAAAAAGCTGTAAAGCATTTCGGTGTAATTACATGCTTTACAGCTTATATCAGGTTTCGTTGGTCGATATGCACTGATAGGACAGGGTGGCAACGGCCCGGAATATGTTGTCGGCGTAAGAGGTCTGTATCGTGCCGTCATATTTCTCGGCGGCGGTTCGTGCGCTTTTTAATCCCCAGCCATGCAGTCCGCCGTCTTGTTTTGTCGTTTGCAGCGTCCGGTCTTTCTCTACCGGTAGAACTGAAAAAACGTTTTCACATTTAATAATGAGCATTTGGTTGATCCGGCGTATGGTCAGCCGTATGAATTTCCGTTCCGGTTCCTGTACCTGTTTGGCGGCTTCCAGCGCGTTGTCAAGAAAATTGCCCAGAATCGCACATAGATCAGCGCTTCGGATGTTAGTGTGACGGGGATATTCGACCTGCGCCTGCAGATGGATTCTCTCCGCCTCGGCGGCAAGAGCCTTGCTGCCTATGAGATAGTCTGCGGTTTCCTCACCGGTCCATACAGCAGATGTCATTTCGCGTACGGGAGCCTGCAAGTCATTCAGATATTGCAGGGCTTCCTCTGTCTTTTGATGGGAAAGAAGCTGCTGCAGCACACCGATGTGGTTATGAAAATCATGAAAAAGCTTTGCGTTGATTTCATATGCATGGTTTAAGGTGGTGTAATCCCGTTCCAGAAGTCCGGCCTGTTCAGATTTAAGTCTTGCCAGTTCCCGCTCGGCTTCATACTGCCGGCGTAGATGGAAGACCAAAACGGACATCATTAAGATGACCGATAGAATGGTCCACATGGTAATCGTATCTTCCTCGACCGTAAGGGTGGTCTGCTCGGACAGCGTGATCACTGCCAGGAATCCTGTGACAAGAAGGACGGATATCAATTGAAAAGCTCTCTTAGCTGTGATATCCTGCCGTCCGGCAAGATACACCATTAGCACAACAAGCAGTGCGTGAAGCAGCCAGACAGCGGTCTGTCCGACGACGGATGCGGTGTCGGGAAGCGCCGGATATCGTAGCATGACAGCCAGTCACGCGGTAAAAAGAAACTGCCAGAAGAAAACGGTAACCTCATAAAAAAAACCGATAAATAAGCCCATTCTGGTGTCCGCCTTCTGAAAACGGACGGCGCAGACCGTAAACCAGACGGTTTCTAAGCCCATGCGGTAATATTCCGGCAGTTCCGTCGCGGATAAGAGGACGGAAATTGCAGCGCAGCCGAGAAGTGCCGCCGCGATCTCTTTCCTGTCGGGCTTCTGCGCGGATAACAGTCGATGGATCAGGAACAGACAGACGATGGCACGCACGCCTCCGGCCGCGGTCTGTGAAATAAAAAATATCGGCTCTGTCATATATGCGTCCCCCAATACTGATTGATCTGTTCTTTGACACCCAGCAGATGAGAGCGGCTTATGGGAAGCGAGATACCGTTTTTCAAGAGGGCCATGCCGTCCCTTACCTGCATAATATGGATCATATTGACAATGCAGCCGCGGTCAATGTAGATAAATTCCTCCGCGTCCAATTCTTCATAAACCTGTCCGAGACTTTTGCGCACTTTGGATACTCCCTTTTCCGTGACAAAGCCGGCATTCTTGCCGTCACGTTCAATATAGAGAATTTCCCTGTAAGGGATTTTTTCCAGACGGCTGTTTGTCTGAATGGTATAAGCTTTTCCGTCTTCTAAGGAAATAAGCCTGATGGCCTCTTCTATGTCCAATAAGATCAGATCGAAATAAAAGTGATCTTCCGTGATGTCATAGAGCAGATTGCTGCCGGAGGCGTAAACATCGATTTGTCCGATACTTCCGCATTGCTTTATACATTTTTCTGCTATTTCTTTATGTGTGGAAAGGGCTGTCTGATCGTCATCGCATATCGCTATGCGCAGCATAGTATCACCTCGCTTAAGCAACTTCTGAACAGTTACCATTATACTATATTTTCACGAACTCTCATATGTATTTTCTATAATAGGAAACTTCTCGGCATTTTTGATTTTGGAAGAATTTCTTCCTACTCGTTTGCGGTAATCTGTGTTACTATAGAAATATGGAGAACATGATTACGGTCACGGATATCACAAGTGCATACGGAAGGAAGCAGATTTTGCAAGGCGCCTCTTTTACGGCACAAAGAGGCGAGTGTGTCGGCATTGTAGGCGCTAACGGCTGTGGGAAATCAACACTTCTGTCAGTTCTGGCGGGTACGCTGAAGCCGAAGTCGGGAGAGGTGCTCTATTACGGGAGATGCGCGTGGAGTGACGGTAAAGGTGCAGGACGGGATGCCCGGCAGAGAGCCGGCGGTATGCGCGGTGACAGGGAAGTGATTCGGCAGATGACCGGATATGTACCGCAGGAAAATCCGCTGATCCCGGAATTGACTGTCTATGATAATCTGCGACTGTGGTATCCGGACAGGCGGAAACTGGAGGAGGAACTGTCGCAAGGCTTCTTAAGTCTTCTGGGAATAGGAGCGTATAAAGGCAGGCAGGTGAGCAAGCTGTCCGGCGGGATGAAGAAGCGGGTCAGCATCGGAATCGCTATGGCGGGTATGCCGCCGATTTTGTTACTGGATGAGCCGAGCGCGGCGCTGGATCTGGTCTGTAAGGAGGATATCCGCAGATATTTACAGGTGTATCTGGAGCGCAAGGGGACGGTAGTGATCACGACCCATGAGGAAAGTGAGTTGGATCTGTGTCATAAACTGTATGTGATGAAGGATGGGCGTTTACAGCAGACAGACAGTAGGCTGCGCGGCACGGCGTTGGTTCGGATGTTCTGATGTAAAGATCGTGGTGACACAAGTAAATATCAATGCGATTCATATGATGCATTTGAGATGAATGGAAAGAATGAGGGTTGAATGGAAGAGCAAAAGGATGGAATGAATCAGAATAATTTAGGCAATTATATGCCGCAGGAGATACCGATCCCCGGTGTGGAACAACAGACGAATGATTCTTATAACCCGTACGCAGGGCAACAGGTAAATGATCCCTATACTGTGCAGAAGATGAATAATCCGTATCAGCACAATCCGTACGGACAGCAGACAGAAGATCCTTATGGTGGACAGTTTAATTCCTATAATCAACAGATTAACCCGTGCAGTCAACAGGTTTGGCCATATATACCGCATGCGCAGAAGAAAGGAAATGCCGTAAAAATCGTGATCGGCTTGACATGTGTGCTGGTGCTGATCGTGGCGCTGCTCATCGGCGGGGTAGTATATTTGAGTAGTACGCCGGCCTATCGGATCCGCAGGGGCTTTCGCAATCTCGGCAAAGAGATGAGCCGGACAGAGAATCGGCTGGTGGAAAAGATCGGCATAAAAGAACTTCTTCTGATGATGCAGGAAGAGGGCAGCCATGTGGATTCTTCCGTGAATTTTGCTACAGATCTTCCCTTTTTGGGCAGAACTACATTAGGAATCGATACGGATTTCTATAAGGATATGCAGGCCAAGGAGCTGAATGCGGATACGACTTTCAGCCTGATGAATGTGGATTTTGCCCATGTGAATATATATGCTGATGAAGAGAATTTCTGTTTTTCCGTACCGGAACTGTTTCTGGAAAACATGTATATTGAGAATGAGCATGTGGTGAGTCAGTATAATAATTCTGTTCTGGCACAGCTCGGTTCTCAGAGCAGTATGGAAGACTTCTCCATAGAGCTGTTTGCGGATGCGGATAATAGAGTGCGACCGCAGGAATGGAGAGGTTTGGATAAGATATGGGAGAATTTTGAGGGTGATCTGGAGGCCTGTAAGGACGGGATGACGATCGTCAAGGTAGAGAAAGGGCTGTATCGGGTGACACTTCCGCAGAAAG
This sequence comes from uncultured Lachnospiraceae bacterium, assembly GCA_947175435.1. Taxonomy (GTDB): domain Bacteria; phylum Bacillota; class Clostridia; order Lachnospirales; family Lachnospiraceae; genus UBA3282. The sequence goes on from CAMWMS010000060.1 coordinate 6,225, forward strand.
AAACCGACAGACTGCTCAAGGATCTTATGGAAAGCTATGCGGAAATAAGCGGCGTTGAAGAGATGCAGGATTTGTGGATAGATTATAAGAAGCTGCTTTGCTCCGACATCAACCTTCTGTTTGAAATTAACGGCCGCCGCATCGACAGTATTATGCTGGAAGAGCCGATCAGCTTGTGGGATAACAGTGCTTCAATCGATGGTGAAATTTTTTTCATGGGAGAGGCGAGGAGCATTGACAAAGTGCAGGGCAAGATGGCGATAAGCGGAGCGGATGGAAAGAATAGGGAAGTGATTGGTAGGATCAGGCAGACATCTGACAGAGATACATATCAATTGGATATGGATATCAAATATTCGGAAGAGGAAGAAAGCGGCAAGATTAAATTTGTCATGAACTGCGATGCGGCCAGGGACGAGTTTGATATGACATTCACCATGAAAGACGATACGGGCGATATGGAGGTTGCGCTGGATGGCAGTCTGGATGACATCGTGAAGGGTGAGAGTCTGGAAATCAGTCTCGACAAGTTGACTTTCAGTACGGACGATGAAGAGGTTTGCCGAATGAGCGGTGATATTGCCATAGAGCCGCTGCAGGATAAGATAAAAGCTACGGTGAAGCCGGATACGGCGTTTTTTGAGATGTCATTGTCCGATTGGGAAAAAGTGATCGATAAGCTGGACGATGAGTATGGAAGCATTCTGAATTCTTTATGGTAATAAGGAGGACATACGCGCATGGGCGGAACAGGAGATCAGGATATGATCGAGGAGATCATGAAACATCTGGACAGTGAGTCTGCACAGGGTGTATACCGGATGAGTATTACTTTTGACGACGAGGAGGAGCAGCGAAAAACTGTTTCTCACAAATGCTGCAATATGTACGGCAGACCTGCCTCGGAAACGGTGGGTCTGTTAGATATGTACACAGATATGAATGCAGGGGAACCTGATCGGAAGGCGTAATTGCTATGGGACAGAGAATGCGTTATCTGTATACGGAGATCAGGAAAGCGGTATATATGTTCCCACGCATGTTATTACAGGCAATCCTACTTATGGCGCTCATAGGTATGATTGTTTTTTGTGCAGTAAAAACGATGGAACAGGAACCATTGGCTGTCAGAGCCGACATCGGTGTAGTGGTGCGGGAAGATGACAGGGTGACCCGGATGGCTTTGCAGTATGTGGAAAATCTGGAGAGTGCGGCGCAGGTATGCCATTTTATTCAGATGCCGGAAGACGATGGTTTCTCTGCACTGGAAAAAGGGGAGATTGCAGCGCTTATTGTGCTGCCGGAGCAGATCGTGCAGGGGATCATGGATGGGCGCAATCCCACGGTGGACATTTTTTTCCCGAAGAATGCGGGACTGGAGGCTATGCTTCTGCGGGAACTGACCGAGTCGGGAGCGGGACTTTTGCGGGTGGCGCAGGCGCAGATCTACGGCGCTTATGACACGGCGGAGGCATACGGGATGAAGGAGCAGCTGTCCGTCATGGAGACCGATATCGACAGCTATAATCTGGCGTTTGCGCTTGACCGGCTGGCGGTCTACGATACTGAGACGGTGTCCGTCACCGGGCAGATGAGCGTGCTGCAATATTATGCGGCTTCCGCAGTGGTGCTGTTTCTGCTGTTGTCCGGTATGGCGTTTTACCCGGTTATGCGGCGGGAACCGCGTGCATTTCAAAGACAGCTTGCCCGTCAAGGAACGGGTGGCATATGGCAAGGATTTTGTCAGTGGATGAGCGGGTTTGTGTGTATGGAGCTTCTGATTTGTGTGCTGTGGCTTTTATGGAAAGCGGCGGGGATCATGACACCGGAGCCGGTGGGGAAGATAACCGAGGCGCTTGTGGAAAGAAGCCGTGTCGGCGGTACGGGTGTGAAAATAGGGATGTTTCTGCTCGTGACGGTGACGGTATCCACATATATCTATCTGCTGTACAGTATGGCGGGCAGCAGGACGGGCAGTATACTGCTGATCTGCCTGCTTTCCGTAGTGATGGTATATCTGTCGGGAGGTTTGATTCCGTCGGTGTTTCTGTCGGGGACGGTACAGAAGGTGGGGGAAAAGCTGCCCACGGCTTATCTGATCCGTGCTGTCGGCGGGCTCTATGCAGGATACGGTGCGGGATCGCCTGGGTGGTGTGCGGCGGGATTGAGTGTGTATACGGCGGTCTTTGGAGTGGCGGCGTATCTTTTAAGGAGAAGTGATGTTTAGGATATTAGTAGATATATAGATATAAGGAGATACGAAGAGATATTGAGAGGGGAAGACTCGGAGTGTGAGTGTGGGACAAGAAAGAAAAATGAGCAGGGGCAGACAATATTGTATATGGATATGGCTTCTTATGAAGAGGTTGTGGAGGCAGCCTGCATATGTTATGTTGCTGGGGTTGATTCCGATTCTGGGATGGGCAGTCGGCAGGATGGAACAGGGGGAGCCGGGCGGCGCGGTAGTGGCGGTCTGTGTGGAAGAGAGCGCTTGGAGCGGACGGATCGTGGAAGAGCTGCGGGAGCTGGCGGCGGACAGTAGTCTTCGGTTTGTGTTTCATGAAGAGGCCGTAGATGTGGAACGCAGCGTGATGCGAGGCACGGCGGACTGCGGCTTTGTGATCGGAAGTGATATCGACGAGCGGGTCATCGGGAATGATTGGGCGAAATGTATCACTGTTTATGAGACTCCTTCCGGCAGTATTACCGGTATGGCGAAGGAGAGAATCGGTAATGTGATCTTCAAGTTATACTCTGAGCAGTGTTATGAAGAGTATATGAGATTGGCGGCGGTGCAGGAAAGTGTTGATGAATTTGTAGATTTTGCGAAAGAGGCATACGAGCGGCATCTGGTGGACGGAAGTACTTTCGGGTTTACGTATCATGGGTATGACCGATATAGTCAATATACTTCTGACACAAATGTTATATCTGACACCACTGTCTTCCCCGTAAAAGGGGTATTTGCAGTGATTATTTTCATAAGCGGCATGTGCGGTATGCTGGAATATGACACGGACAAAAGTGAAAAAAGATTTCTGCGGATGGCGCCCAATGTGTTGACTTATATAGTCGATATATGGATTTCTACTGTTTTTGTCTCTCTTGCGGTGCTGTTATGTCTGTGGATCTCTGACGGAATCCGGTACGGTAACGGCGTGGAAGGGATAAGCAGGTTTAGCGGCCTCCTGTCTGTCTGGAGCATGAGTATGTGGGGGAGGCAGATTTGGAATCTGTTTCTGTATCAGTGTATTGTCGTGGTCTATTGCGGCGTATTGGGAATCATACTCAGAAGACAGGAAGCGGTCGCGGCGGCGATTCCGGTTTTTGCGATGGCAAGTCTTGTATGTGCACCGGTGTTTATCAGGCTGGCGACTTATGTGCCGGTTTTCGGGGTGTTGGAGAAGTTGTTTCCGGTGACGTATTATTTGATGCTGTGAAGCGGAGGGGAAGCAGAAGAAGCGGAAGAAGCAGATTGCACCAACTGTCTGTCCGTGTCGGCTCCGGAAAATGGATTTTCTAAATATTCCGGGGGGATTCGGCCGCGAACGTAACCGCCCGACATTCGCCATCCGGGCTCAGGTCGGGCTTTTCGGGACATCCATGTCCCGAAATTACTGGGTGTTGACGGAATATTAAGAAAATCTCATGTTCCTGCGCAAGACACGGACAGACACTTGGTGCAATCTGCTTTTGTGGTCTGCAGTTAGAGTCACGAGGGAAAAATAACGTGGGAATAGTGGAAGCAAGCAGTGAGAGAATACAGTAAGAGAGAATAGTAAAGGAAAACAGTATATAAGAAAACAGGAGGATAAAGATGAGTAACGTAAAACTTGAGAAAAACATTATGGAGTATGAGACGGTGGCGCTGGATGATGAGAATGGTGCACTGGTGATTCTGGATCAGACGCTTCTTCCGGGGAAGGCGGAACTGATCAGTTTGCACACCGGGGAAGAGATCTGGGATGCCATATATCTTTTGAAGGTGCGTGGGGCACCGGCAATCGGTGTGGCGGCGGCTTTCGGAATCTATCTGCTGGCGAAGGGGATAGATACACAGGACTATGATGTTTTTTATGAGGAATTCTGCAAGCAGAAGGATTATCTGAACTCTGCAAGGCCTACAGCTGTTAACTTATCGTGGGCATTAAACAGAATGGAGCAGGTGTGCATAGCGAATCGGGAGCTTCCGGTGTCCGAGATCAAACAGAAGTTAAAAGAAGAGTCCATCGCCATGAAGGAAGAGGATATCCGCGTGTGTAAGGCGATCGGCGAGTACGGACTGACACTGGTGAAACCGGGGGACGGCATTCTGACACACTGTAATGCGGGACAGCTTGCCACTTGCAAATACGGCACGGCTACGGCACCGATCTATCTGGGACAGGAGCAGGGATACAATTTTCATGTTTTTGCGGATGAGACAAGACCTCTATTGCAGGGAGCAAGACTGACCTCTTATGAATTATACTCTTCGGGTGTGGATGTAACGCTGATCTGTGACAATATGTCGGCAACCGTCATGAGAAACGGCTGGGTGAATGCAGTGTTCGTAGGCTGTGACCGGGTGGCAGCAAACGGCGATACCGCCAATAAGATCGGCACATCTGTTGTGGCAACGGTGGCGAAACGCTACAACGTGCCGGTGTATATCTGCGCGCCTACATCGACTATCGATATGAATACGCCTACCGGTGCGGATATCATCATCGAGCAGCGGCCGGCCCATGAAGTGACGGACATGTGGTATGAGAAGCCCATGGCGCCTGCCGGTGTCAAGGTTTTTAACCCGGCATTTGACGTGACGGATCATGATCTGATTGCGGGTATCGTGACAGAGTACGGCATCGCGAGGGAGCCGTATACAGAATCACTTAAGGAAATTTTTGCAAAGAAAAAGGATAGTTTGGGAGAATCATGATTCTCCCAGATTGTCCATGAGCAGGAAATCTTTTAGTTTTATATGGCGCACAGTGCTCGTTGAATAATCAATCTCGTCGGTTGTTATCAGAATCTTTTGGGATAGATTGTCTATATTTTTAAATGCATCGAATTCTCTTTCATATGCCTTATCGTCTGCTACGCTGTATGCGACTTGAATGAAATAGCTTTTGTTGCCGCACCTGGCTAGAAAATCTATTTCTTTTCCGGCATTGTTGTAGACCCATATATCGTAGCCCATATAGATCAGTTCATGGTAAACGATGTTTTCCAGATTATGTGTAAGATCAAAACGGTTATCCGGACATCGTAGTGAATTGAAAGCTACGTCGGCATTGTATATTTTTGTATAAAAGTTCAATATTTTTTTTGTTTTTGTAGAATACTGCCTGACCGATTCGATAATATATGCTTCTTCAAGATAATCGAGATATTTCATAATCGTATTTACCGAGCAGGATTCGTGTTCTCTTTTAATATAGTCGTGAATTGATTTCGCGGAAAAGATTCGGCTGTTGGAGCGCAGTACATAGTTTATGAGGTTTTTAAACAGAATCTCCTTACGAATTTTGTACCGATGTATCAAGTCGTTTATGATGATTGTATCGTCTAAATCATCAAGATATCGGTGCTGTTAAACTCAAAACGTTTAGGAAATCCACCCCAGACCAGATAATCGGTAACAGAAACTTCTTTTCCGAGTTCTTTGACATATTCTAAAATTTCTTTGTAAACAAATGGGCGTATACGGAAAGAAACATATCTTCCGCTGAGTTCTTTTGTAAATTCACTCGACAGCAATTTAGAGTTAGAGCCTGTGATAAAAAGTGAATAATCGTAAAGGCGCAGTGTTTTACAAGCATTCTGCCAGCCCTTAAGCACCTGTATTTCATCAAAAAATAGGTAGCATTTTCCAGTTTTACGATGACTTTCCACATATTCTATCAGTGTGCCATCGTCCATAATATTTGCAGAGACTCGTTTGTCCTCGAAGTTAAGGTAAATGATATTGTCAGTTGTTTGTCTGATTTCCTGCATGATGTGCTCTAGAATTACAGATTTGCCGCAACGGCGGATGCCTGTGATGATCTTTATTAAATCTGACTCATAGAATTCGCGTACAGGCTTAATATAATGTTCTCTATATATCATGGAATCTCCTTCATTGGTTGCATTAATATTAATTAAGAAATAATATTAGAATTTATGAGTAATTATACTGAAAAGTTTATTTAAAGTCAACAAAAGTTTTCAATACTACTGAAAACTTTTTCAGATTTCGCAAAAGTTTTCAGTATAAATATGCCGGAAAGTGAAAGAGGCGGTATATTTATTAATCAAGTACAGGCAGTTTGATCGTGAATGTGGTTCCCTCACCTTCCGTGGAAACTGCGTCGATCTGCCCCGCGAGCTCTAAGACAATGGTGCGGGTAATGGCAAGCCCCAGTCCTTGGCCGCCCTTGTCGCTGCGTGTGGTGTAGGAGCGGTGGAAAATATTGGGGAGATCTTTTTCCGGTATGCCGCAGCCGGTATCGGAAACCGTGATATAGGCATAGTTTTCGTCCGCTGTAAGTGAAAGTGTTATCTTACCTTCTGGCGGCGTAAAGTCGGCGGCATTGTATAAGAGGTTTTCCAGTGCACGGAAAAGCTGCTCGTGGTTTGCCATAATCCGGCAGGGGCGCGAGGTAATATTTTCAAGGAAATTGGGTCCGTACAGTTCTATGATCGGGCGGCAGGTGTGATAAAAATCCGAAAGGAACGTATTGAGCAGCATAGGCTCCATTTTGACAGGAGAGCTTGTCTGGGCGGCTATTTCCTGAATGGATTTAAGGCGCTCGGATAAAATATCGCACTGTTCTTCTATGTGAATTATTCTTCTGTGAGTGTCTTCATCCAGCATAATATCATTCAGCCGTATAATCTGCGCCATGTTCGAGAGGGAGGTCAGGGGCGATTTCATATCATGTCCCAATTCCGCGATGAGTTGTCCTCTCTCTACGAGAAGCTTTTGCAGATGTTCTGTTTTCTCTTCGACTTCCTCCTGCAGATGAAGATTAAGTTTTAGGTTTTCCGCCGCCATTTCCCTGCTGCGTTGCACCATCAGGACGGCGAATGCAATTACCATGCAAAATGCGCCGTATTCTTCCGGATAAGCGCCGGCAAACGGTTCATAGTATCCGATGGTCAGGACACTGTAGAAATGACATATGCCATTTGCGGTAGCTGCGGCAAGAATCATTTTAATATGAAGCAGTCCCATAAAACCACCATAGACTGTCAGGCTGATCAGCAAGAACGCCATGATCGCCTTATACCATGAAATGAACGGTCCATACCATAGCACAAGACCGGGAACAGCAGGAAACACAAATAAGGGGGCAATGATAACAATGCCGCAGACGCCTAAAGAAAGAATGTGAAGCACTTTTTTCAGGCGTTTAAAACCATCCGGCAAAAATAACAGGAGGGCAATCTGTATGGAAAAGTAGATGCCGGATACAGCGGCAGCGTCTTCTATCGCATAAAGCGTGCGTACAAGCGGCACGCCGAACAATCTCAAGAAGGGATAGCAGATCCGCACTGCAAAGGACAGGCTTAACATACCGAAATAGAATGTGGCAGCTTTGCCGCCGTCTTCTTTGCGCTCCCACAGTACGATACAAAATAAAGAGAGCGTGAGGGATGAGAAAAACAGCAGTCCGTAGATGAGTATGCGGGAAGCAATGAGATGACTGACACTGTCCGCGTCTCCTATTATGGGTGCATACCAGATTCCGCCATAATAGTGGGAATAATTGGCAGTCTGGATAATCAGTTCCGTTTCGCCGTCAAGATAAAAGGAATAAGCGGTGTCTTTAATAAGGGGAGAGGACTCTTCTCTGAGAGAATAATCTTCACCATAAGATTTGTCTCCCGAGAGATAGAGTTCGCCATAAGGTACTTCGCCGGTTTCGCCCAGACATAGTCCGTCTACATAAACTCTCGCGGCACAGAGGGGCTCCTGCAGATAGAGCAGGACATTGCCGCTTCCTGTAAGATGCTGACGCCATGTTGCAACTCCGTAAGGATTTTTATTTTCATGGAATAAGGAAAGATTTGGATATTCACCCGCCCATGTGCTGTAGTATGTCTGTGCTTTTTCCGTAAAATCCTCCGGAAAGAGCAGAAGATCCGGATAAAGCTCCCAGCCGTCCACGAGCGAACAATAACCTTTTTCTGGAATGATACACAGATTGTCTTGTGTAAGCGCCGCCTTTGTTATATATTTATTATCATGGTGGGTAATTGCCAACAATCCGAGCAGGCTTAAAATAATTGTCCCAGCGATTACCAGAATTGTTTGAAATGCAGATTTAGTAAACAGGGTTTGCTTCATGATAGCGCTCATCCTTCCCCAAATAATGATAAAAGGTAACTATAAAGTACAGTTATGATAAAGGAATAAATATATGAAAAAAAAGTGTAATTTCTTATTTATATCGGCGTTTGTGATTGTGATTTTATTTTATAGGGCAGACTCGGTTGTTGCAATGGCAAATGAGGAACCGGAGCAAGGTATTGAATCCGCTGTCGGTTCGGAATCAGAGCAAAACGTTGAATCCGCTGTCGAACAGGAGGCGGAGCAAAGCAATGAACTTATTTCCGAGACAGTCGAATCAAAGCAAAATATCAAAACCACCTCAGCCTTGAATACTACCCCGGATTTCGTATCCACCGGCCCGGCTCTGATCGAATGGCTGGAGACACACAAGGACATCGGCGGCACGGTAAAGCTGACAGATCACATAGTTCTGGACGTGGATTATTGTTTTTGCCCCAATGGCATAAACAGACCCACTGTTTTCGTTGATACCGATCAATATACGATTACTGTAACCGGAGAGATTGAACTTATGAGTGACAATCATCTCATCTTTTCAGGGCAGCCGGATGGTAAAAGTATATTTTATGTGGCCCCGAAAGGTGCGCTTTCCATGATGGGTGTTGCGGTGGAGAGCGGACAATGTGCGTTATGGCAGGAAGAAGGCGCCGGACTGGTAATGGAAGACTGTCATATATCAGGGAATATCCATTACGCAGATACTCCTTATGTGATGTATCAGAATCCTGTCTACGTCGTTGTGGAAAAAGAGCATACTGTAAATGATGTACTCCCGACAGAAATCAGTTGTACGGTCAATCGTCAGGGGCAGCTCAGCCATAATGAGCCGGTGCCGCTCTCATGGAATTTTGATGGAACTGAAGAGCAGCAGGCGGAAAGGCGGCGTTTGCAGTTACAAGGTTTTTTCGTACAGGCGGCATCCGCGAAACCGGCGCTGTGTACGGT
>CAMWMS010000061.1 GCA_947175435.1 uncultured Lachnospiraceae bacterium
ATATTATAGTAAACTTGTTGGCGGTGCAGAAAACAGAATGGCATTTATTCCGTATAACATTTGTGATAATATTTAAGATGTAGTGATTGCATATAAAAATGATAAAGCGGTAGGTTGTGCCGGATTAAAAGGCTATTCTTCCGCAGATGCAGAAATTAAACGGGTATGGGTAGATCCCGCTTACAGAGGTCAGGGATTAGCAACAAAATTAATGGAGTTAATTGAAACAAAGGCAAAAGAGCGAAACTTTAAACGGGTCATTTTGCAGACACGTGAAATTATGCAAGATGCTGTTGCGCTGTACCGAAAGCTGGGATATCATCAAATAGCCAATTATAGCCCTTATGATAAATTAAAGGATGTGGTGTGTTTTGCAAAGGATATACAAGGAAACAGATAGATTTTAAATTGGCTGAAAACCATTACATAGGAAATAAATTTAAAGCAGCAAGGTAAGATACAATTATGACACAGCGAGACATGGCATATTTGCCAACGAATGAAAAACCCTCACCTAATGGTAGAGAATTTAAAGAAATAGCAGTATATGAGCTTTTAGAAAAATTAGAAATTCCATATTTACGAGTAGATCATGAGGTGACGGCAACTGTAGAGGATTGTCACAACGTGGATAAGATCTTAGGCATTCACATCTGCAAGAATCTTTTTCTGTGCAACGCCCAGAAAACAGATTTCTACCTTTTGATGATGCCCGGCGATAAGAAATTTAAGACCAAAGAGCTATCGTCTCAGATCAACAGCGCAAGACTCTCTTTTGCAGGCCCGAAATATATGGAAGAGTTTCTTAATATCACACCGGGTTCCGTGAGCGTGATGGGACTTATGAATGATCGGAATAAAAGAGTGCGGCTATTGATCGACCGGGATGTGCTGCAGGAAGAGTATGTAGGCTGCCATCCCTGCGTAAACACTTCCAGCCTTAAAATCCGGACACAGGACATATTAGATAAATTTCTGCCCTACGTGGAACATAAGTACACGGTGGTGGAATTAGTGGGAGAATAGAAAAATGATACGAGAGATGACAATAGAAGATTATGAGGGAGTCAAAGCATTGTGGCTGTCCATTAAAGGTTTTGCAATCAGGAGCATAGACGATTCCAAAGAGGGCGTTACACGCTTCCTAAACAGAAATCCCGGCACCAGCGTAGTGGCGGTAGAGGACGGCAAAATCGTAGGCGCGATCCTGTGCGGACATGACGGCAGACGCGGCTGCCTCTATCACGTCTGCGTGGCACAAGAATACCGCCGACAGGGAATCGGCAAGGCTATGGTAATTCATTGCATGGAAGCCCTGAAAAAAGAGAAAATCAACAAAGTATCCCTGATCGCCTTTACCGTCAATGACATTGGCAACGCCTTCTGGCGCCAAATCGGCTGGACCAAAAGAGAAGACCTGAATTATTACGATTTTACCCTAAACAGCGAGAACATCACTGCGTTCATCAAAGAATAAAAAACTCCTTTGATAAACGCAGGTAAGGCAGATGGCATAAACTGTTTTCTTGTGGCCTGCGCAGGAATATGAGATTTTCTTAATATTCCGTTCAACACCCAGCAATTTCGGGACACGGATGTCCCGAAAAGTCCGAAATGCGCACGGATGCGCATAGAGGACGGTTGCGTCCGCCTACCATAGCCGCTTCGGAATATTTAGAAAATCCATTTTTCGAAGCCCGACACAAGAAAACAGTTTATGCCATCTGCCCTCACAACCTACAGTATTAGCCCCTCACTACTTCGGAATCCAACCAATCCATCCGATATATCTAATGACACAATCACCCGAAATACATGGATGTATTTCATAATACAAGGACGTATTTCATAACCCAAGGCTGCACTCTATATCCAAGGGTGTATCCCCCAATCATAAGGACATGAAGGAAGTGGTAAAATGAAGATCAAAGAGGCAAGACAAGCGTACACAGCACAACTCGACATTTTAAGAAAAAGACAAAAGGAACTGCTTAAAGAGAAAGAAGCTCATGAGGCACAGGCGTTCGGAGCCGCGGGCAATGTGTCTTTGGGCGGCGACGGGAGCGGCGGCGGTGTTGTTTTCGAACTGTCCGAAGAATACCGCAAACGGGCACAGGAGTTACAGGATAAGCTCGACAGCGTGAAAGAGCAGATCGAAGAGCATGTGAAGCTAAGAGATCAGGTGATCGAGATGGAAGTCGGCATCGCCAACGCGGAGGTGGCAAAACAGCAGGGAGAAGCCATGCAGGATTACGGCGAAGAGATGGCAAAGTGCATTGAAATCGCCAGACGGATCGCCAACGGCGACAGAGTTCCGCCACAGGACGAGAAGAAGCTCATGGATTTTAACATGGAAGTCTATATGGCAGCGAAGAATATGGCGGCAATGAATATGGATAAGAAGCATAAGGATTATGATTCACTCTGGGGTGACGAGGAGGAAAAGGGAGAGAATCCCGATCCTATGGAGATGGCGGCTGATACGGAAATTAATGTGGAAATACCGGAATTGAACCTTGAGGATGGCGCAGAGTAAAAAAATTACTTCCCATTGTTGGTTAAATGTATTAGAATAGGAAAAGTGTAAGAAGAAATTCTAAGTCAGTATCTACATTGGCTTAGAATTTCTGGATTATGTACTGAATTCTTGCGGATGACACATATCCGCAGAAAGGCATGGTTATAAGCGTATGAATATTATAGAAGGAGGTGTCACCGCGGCACAGGGCTTTGAAGCGGCAGGCGTCGAGGCGGCGATTAAGTATCAGAACAGAAAAGACATGGCGATGGTGTACAGCAGGGTGCCCTGCAAAGCGGCAGGCGTTTTTACAAGCAACGTGGTGAAAGCTGCGCCGGTCAGATGGGATCAGGAAGTGGTAGCCCATTCCGCCTACGTTCAGGCAGTGGTCGTTAATTCGGGCATAGCCAATGCCGCCACTGGCAGACAGGGATACGACTGTTGCAGACAGACCGCGGACAAGGCGGCACAGCTTCTCGGGATATCGCCGGATGCGGTGCTGGTGGCTTCTACCGGTGTAATCGGAAATCAGATTCCCATAGACAGGCTGCTTGCCGGTGTGGAAAAGCTGGCGGAGAGCAAGGTGGATACAAGGGAAGCGGGCACCATGGCAGCGGAGGCGATCATGACTACGGATACCATATCCAAACAAGTGGCAGTTCAGATCGAACTGGATGGTAAAACAGTGACCGTCGGTGGTATGTGCAAGGGTTCCGGCATGATTCATCCGAATATGTGCACCATGCTCGGATTCGTGACCACGGATATCGCGATCTCTAAAGAGCTTCTTCAGGAAGCACTGAGCGAAGATGTAGTTGATACATTCAACATGATCTCTGTGGACGGCGACACCTCCACCAACGATACGCTGGTAGTGCTTGCCAACGGTATGGCCGGCAATCCGGAGATCACGTCGAAGAACGGGGATTATGAGAAGTTTAAAGAAGCACTGCATTATATCAATACTACGCTGGCGAAGCTGATGGCCGGGGACGGCGAGGGCGCGACGGCACTTTTTGAGACAAAAGTAATTCATGCGGCGAGCAAAGAGGACGCAAGAATCTTAAGCCGCAGCGTGATCCGGTCTAATCTATGTAAAGCAGCGATCTACGGGCATGATGCAAACTTCGGCAGATTCCTGTGCGCGCTGGGCTACTCCGGAGTACAATTTGATCCCGAGCAGGTAGAACTTTATTTTGAAAATGCAGAAAAGCGGATGTTGATCTACAAAGACGGTGTGGCAACGGATTACAGCGAGGAAGAAGCGTCAAAGATTCTCGCTTCACCGGAAGTCAGAGTACTAGTAGATATGCATATGGGTGAAGCAGAAGCCACAGCCTGGGGCTGCGATCTCAGTTACGATTATGTAAAGATAAATGCAGATTATAGAAGTTAGAAGTTTACATAACGTGAAACTTGCTATGAAGTTCTACTAAACACAGCCAATACCTAGCGCAGATGGAAGTTAATTTCTTAAGGAGCCCCTTAAAAAGCGTCAGCGCTTAACGAGGTTTCTCACGAGTTTAGCGCCTGCTACGCTTTTTACGGAGCGAGAGCGCGGCTCCGTAGAAATTAACTTCCATCTGTGCGGTCGTTTATAAGAAAGATATAGAAAAGAGGACACACACAGTCATGGAACAGAAAGAAATGGACAAGATTCTGGAGAAAGCCGAAGTCTTAATCGAAGCGCTTCCCTACATCCAGAAGTACAACCGCAAGATCATCGTTGTGAAATACGGCGGCAGCGCCATGAGCAACGAAGAGTTACAGCAAAATGTTATTAAAGACATAACGCTTTTAAAGCTGGTAGGCTTCAAACCCATCATCGTGCATGGCGGCGGCAAGGAAATCAGCCGCTGGGTCGGCAAAGTCGGCAAGGAGGCTAAGTTCGTGAACGGGCTTCGGGTGACCGATGAAGAGACCATGGAGATTGCAGAGATGGTTCTCAACAAAGTCAACAAGAATCTGGTTCGTATGGTGGAGGAGTTAGGGGTCAGCGCAGTCGGCATCAGCGGCAAGGATGCTGGACTCTTACAGTGCACCAAGAAGTGCCCGGACGGAGAAGATATCGGCTATGTGGGAGAGATTTGCGCAGTCGATCCCAAAGTGCTGTATGATCTGCTCGAGAAAGACTTCCTGCCCATCGTAGCGCCCATCGGATTAGACGATCAGTTCATGACTTATAATATCAATGCGGATGATGCTGCCTGCGCGATTGCGAAAGCGGTGGGTGCGGACAAATTGGTATTCCTGACGGATATCGAGGGCTTGTACCGTGACATTAACGATAAGTCCAGCTTTATTTCGCGTCTGACAACTACAAAGGCTGATGAGCTGATAGAAAACGGCTGTATCGGCGGCGGGATGCTTCCGAAACTCGCAAACTGTACGGAAGCCATCAAAAAGGGAGTCAACAGAGTTCATATTCTGGACGGACGTATCGCACACTGCCTGCTTTTGGAGATCTTTACGGACAAAGGTATCGGTACGGCGATTATTGCCGATCAGGATGAAGCCACTATGAAATGAACGGCAAGATGTGAGAAAGGCATGGTTAGTAATATGAGTGCAACAATGCAGAATTATATAGACGAGGCGGAGAAAGCTCTGCTTCACACGTACAACAGGTATCAGGTTGTGTTTGAGAAGGGCGACGGCGTATACCTGTATGACATGGACGGTAAGCGGTATCTGGATTTTGTATCAGGTATTGCTGTATTCGCGCTGGGATATAATAATAAAGAATATAACGATGCCTTGAAAGAGCAGATCGACAAGATCATCCATACGTCCAACTATTATTATAACCTTCCGGCAATTGAGGCGGCGAAGAAACTCAAGAAGATTTCCGGTATGGACAGAGTGTTTTTTACCAACAGCGGTGCGGAAGCGATAGAGGGCGCCATCAAGACAGCGCGCAAATATGCTTATCTGAAAGACGGCAGGACGGATCATGAGATTATTGCCATGAATCATTCCTTCCACGGGCGGACCATGGGTGCTCTGTCCGTGACGGGCAATCCGCATTACAGAGAAGCTTTTGAGCCGATGATCGGCAACATTAAATTTGCGGACTTAAACGATTTCGACAGTGTGTTGGCGCAGGTGACGGACAAGACCTGTGCGATCCTGTTTGAGACGGTGCAGGGAGAAGGCGGCATCTATCCTGCGACTGAGGAGTTCATGCAGAAGGTGCGTGAACTTTGCGATGAGCGGGATATCCTGATGATTTTGGATGAGATACAGTGTGGTATGGGACGCACAGGAGAGATGTTCGCTTGGCAGCGGTACGGTATCAAACCGGATGTGATGACTACGGCCAAGGCGCTTGGGTGCGGTGTGCCGGTTGGTGCATTCCTGATGACGGAAAAGGTAGGAGCTCATTCTCTTACGGCAGGCGATCACGGAACCACTTACGGAGGCAATCCGTTAGCCTGTGCGGCAATCTGCAAGGTGATAGATCTGTTTGAAAAGCAGAATGTCCTTGACAACGTGCGGGAAGTGAGTGAGTATCTTGCGAAGCGGCTGGAGGAACTGGCGGCGGAGTTTGAATGTGTGGAGACAAGGCGCGGTGTAGGGCTGCTGCAGGGAATTGTATTTGACAGGCCGGTGGGCGGCATCATCACCAGAGCGATGGAGAAGGGACTTGTCCTGATTAACGCGGGAACAAGCATTATCCGTTTTGTACCTTCTCTCGTGATCACCAAAGAAAATGTAGATGATATGATAGCAATCCTACGCGAGAGTGTACGGGAAGAAATAGAAGGAGAGCAGAAGTGACTCTTAAGAAAAGAATAACAATGATCCTTGTGATCGCATTGTGTGCGGGTGGAATCTACGGTGTGGGCAGACTAGGCATTGCGATGCGGCAGGGAGAAGAAGCGGAAACGGTGGAGGACTCCTTGTTCGGACACAGGGAGACTCTGTATCTGTGGTATACGGATGAAGCGCTGACGGATTATCTGAACAGCGTCGCGGTATCATACAGTGAATATCAGGAAGATGTGCGTGTGGTTCCGATCTACACCTCCGGACGGGAATATCTGGAGACGATCAATCAGGCCTCCCTCCATTCCGAGGAGGTGCCGGATCTGTATATCGTCAGTAATGATTCTTTGGAAAAAGCATATCTGGCGGGATTGGCATCGGAGGTCAAACTGCCGGAGGGCGTGCTGCCTATGGAAGAATTATTTCCGGAGACGGCGGTCAGTGCGGTGACTTATCACGATAAGCAGATCGGATATCCCTTTTATTTTGAAACGAGTTGTTTCCTGTATAACGAGACATATCTGAAGGATTGGGCGGCGGCACAGATCGAGGCTGAGCTGGACGCTCAGGCAGCCGAGAAGGCACAGCAGCAGCTTGAAGAGGAAGGAGAGCCGCAGGAGGATGAGGCGGCGGCTTCGGATGCGGACGGAAGTGCACAGACAGGCGGCATCGACGAGGAAACGGTGAATGCAAGAGTAGAGCAGACACTTCCGAAAACGATAGACGATATCCTCGCTTTTGCGGATGTGTATGATGCGCCGGAGCAGGTGGAGGCGGTCTTTAAATGGGACGTGTCTGATATTTTCTATAATTATTTCTTCGTGGGAGACTCCATTGACGTAGGCGGTAAAAACGGGGATCAGTCTGATTCCATTCATATTTATAACGAAAATGCGATTAAGTGCCTGCGGGTATATCAGAGCTTGAACCAGTTCTTTTCTATTGATACGATAGAGATCAGTTATGACGGTGTATTGCAGGATTTCATGGAAGGTAAGATCGTCTATACGGTAGCTACTACGGATGCGATTTCAAAGATTGAGAGTGCTAAGGCAGAAGGGAATTTTGCTTATGATTACGGGGTATCCACAGTGCCGAACGTAAGTGAAGACCTGCCGTCAGCCTCGCTGTCCGTGACGCAGTGCGTGGTGGTCAACGGTTACTCCGGAAAGAAGGAGAAGGCCAACGATTTTGCGGTATATCTGACGGAATATGCCACGGATACGCTTTATGCCAGAACCGGTAAGCTGCCTGTGTATGATAATGGCGGCAACACCTATGATGATCCCAACAAAGCGGCCTTTTTACAGGAGTATATGAATTCCGTTCCGATGCCGAAGATGATCGAGACGAGTAATTTCTGGGTGGAGCTGGAGATTGCTTTTGCCAAGATCTGGGAGGGAGATGACGCCAACGATGACCTAAAGGCGCTGTCGGAGAAGATCATGTCTCAGGTAGTTGGCGGAGAGTATGTAGAAGAATATATTGATGTTCCTGAAGAAGTGACGGAAGAGTATGAGGACGAGACCGAAGAGGGTGCGGAAGGAAATGCAGAAGAAAGCACCGAATAGGCGGCGTAGTGCATATATAAAGCAGAAAATGGATAAAATAAGACAAGGTGTTGAAAACCTTGTTTTATTTTTTTATTTCGGAGGGTATATCATGTTTGGATTTTTGATTGCACTGTTATCGGGCGCGCTTATGAGTGTGCAGGGTGTATTTAACACACAGGTTACCAAGACTTCCGGCATCTGGGTGGCCAATGCGTTCGTACAGTTTACTGCGCTGATCGTCTGTCTGGCGGCATGGCTTACTACGGATCGGTCATCCTTTACCACGCTTTGGAAGGTGGAACCGAAGTATATGCTACTTGGTGGTGCCATCGGGGCATTTATCACCTATACGGTGATCAAGGGCATGGAGATGCTGGGACCTGCCAAGGCTGTTATGATTATCGTGATCTCGCAGTTGATCGTTGCGTATCTGATCGAGCTGTTTGGAATGTTCGGGGTGGAAAAACAGCCGCTTGAAATGCGTAAGATCGTGGGAATGGGAATAGCGATTGCCGGAATTGTGATTTTTAAGTGGACATAGGGGATAATTTATCTTACAATGAAGATACAGTGCATAGCGGGAGCTTCCCAGAGGGACCGACGGGGTTCGGAAGGGAAACTATGTGTAGGGTAATTATACAGGAAAAAGTGAATCATACAAGAGACGACAGGCAGGACAGAATGCGGAAAGTGCGTTGCACGGTGCGGATGGCTGTACTGTTTGTTTGTGTTATACTCTGCGGATGTACCCGCAGAGAGCAGCTTGTGTTGGAGACAGGGAGAGAGGCCAAGACAGCGCAAGCAGCGGAAGAACGGCAGGAGCAGACAGGAACCGATGCGGAGACGGCGGAGCCGGAGGGGATACAGACGCGAGGGGGCAGTGAGAGTCTGCCATCGGGGCAGACTATTTCGGAATCGAACGGAGCACAGAGGGACACAGTACAGTTAGCTCAGGAAGAGGAGGCAATCTGGGTGCATGTCTGCGGCGCAGTGAAGAATCCGGATGTGTATGAGCTTCCTGCGGGAAGCAGAGTGTATGAGGCCGTGAAGCAGGCGGGCGGATTTACGGAGGAAGCGGATGAAAGTTATGTAAACCAAGCACAGATCCTGTCGGACGGAGCAAAGCTGGTCATTCCGACAACGGAGCAGACACAGGCGATGGCGCAGGGGGATCAGGACGGCAATATCGGTATTATCGATGGAGACACGACAGAGTCCGGTGTGCCTAAGCAGGATGTTGCCGAAGGGGGCACTGATGCAGCGGGTGCAAAGATCAACATCAATACTGCCACGCAGGCGCAGTTGTGTGAGATTCCGGGAATCGGAGCCACCAGAGCGGCGGCGATCGCGGCATACAGGCAGGAGCACGGCGCATTTGCCCGGATTGAAGATATCATGAATGTGAGTGGTATCAAAGAAGGGACATATGTGAAAATCAAAGATAGTATTACAGTAAATTAGGGGCGGGAGCAGAATGGGACAAAGGGTTTTGGTAGTTGATGATGAAAAATTAATCGTGAAGGGCATACGTTTCAGTCTGGAGCAGGACGATATGGAGGTAGACTGCGCATACGACGGGGAGGAAGCGCTTGAGCTGGCGAGACAGAATCAGTATGACATGATCTTACTGGATGTCATGCTTCCTAAGATGACCGGTTTTGAAGTATGTCAGCAGATCAGAGAATTTTCCAACGTTCCGATAGTTATGTTAACCGCAAAAGGGGATGACATGGACAAAATACTCGGGCTTGAATACGGTGCGGACGATTATATCACAAAGCCTTTTAACATTCTGGAGGTCAAGGCGCGCATTAAGGCGATCATACGCAGGACGACTCGTAAGAGCGGGGATAAGGAAACGCAAAGAATGGTAGAGAAAGGCGGCATGCGCTTAGACTGCGATGGCAGAAGGGTCTATATCGAGGATAAAGAGATCAATCTGACAGCCAAGGAATTTGAAGTATTAGAATTATTGATGAAGAATCCGGGCAAGGTATACAGCAGGGAAAGCCTGTTAAAGCTCGTGTGGGGCAACGACTATCCGGGAGATGTCAGAACAGTGGACGTACATATCAGACGGCTGCGCGAGAAGATCGAGAATGTTCCCGGTGAACCTGTTTACGTGCGGACTAAGTGGGGTGTGGGGTATTACTTTGCTTAAGGATAGGATACATAACATTATATTTCTGAGAAGTCTAAAGACAAGGATCTTTCTGATCTTGCTTATCGTCGGGCTGATACCATGTGTCAGTATGCGGTATGCAATCTTACGGAATTATGAGCAGCGTGCGGTCAGTGTCAGAACATCGGACATTACCACGCAGCTCAGGATTCTGGCGAATCACCTGATTACTTATCATTATCTGCAGGATACCTCTTATGAGGTAATTAATGCAGAGCTTGACCAGCTGTCCAATCTCTATGACGGGCGTGTCATGGTTATTAACAATGATCTGCGCGTCGTCAAGGACACTTATGGAATCAGCGAGAACAAAACCATGATTTCGGAGGAAGTGGTACGCTGTATCAAGGGAGAGAGCACCAACAAGTATGATAAAGACAACGGATATATCGAGATGACGATTCCGATCACGGAGACGGTACGTTTTGAAGATGGTCCACAGGAGACGGTCGAAAAAGAGGTCGTGAGAGGCGTCATGTTAGTCAGCGCTTCCACAGACAGCATCAGGGTGACGATGGATATTCTGAGCCGTAAGGCGCTGCTTGTGGAGATCATTGCGATCATCGTTCTTTTCGTGTTATCGACTCTGGCAGTGCAGGCGCTGATCAGACCTTTTGAAAAGATTACGGAGGCGCTTAATAAGGCGCAGGAGGGATATACGGACGATCCGATTTCCGTCACCGATTGTCTGGAAACGGAACATATCGGTGATGCTTTTAACAGGGTGCTCGGCAGAATGAAGCTTCTGGATGATTCTAGGCAGGAGTTTGTGTCCAACGTGTCCCATGAATTAAAGACGCCCATCACTTCTATGAAAGTGTTGGCGGACTCGCTGATCAGCCAGCGGGATGTGCCGATAGAATTGTATCAGGAATTCATGACGGACATTGCGAAGGAGATCGAGCGTGAGGATAAGATCATAACGGATCTTCTGGCGCTTGTGAAGATGGACAGAACAGCGGCGGATCTGAATATTGCCGAGGTGGACATCAATGTGCTGGTGGAACTGATTATGAAACGGCTGCGTCCCATTGCGCAGAAGAGGGATGTGGAGCTGGTGTATGAGAGCGTACGCCCTGTCACTGCAGCGGTGGACGAGGTGAAGATGACGTTGGTCATTTCCAATCTGGTGGAAAATGCGGTCAAATATAATAAAGAGCACGGCTGGGTCAAGGTAACGCTGGATGCGGATCACCAGTTTTTTACCATAGAGGTGGCGGATTCCGGTATCGGTATCCCGGCTGAATCGCTGGATCATATTTACGAGAGATTCTATCGTGTGGATAAGTCCCGGTCCAGAGAGATCGGCGGAACAGGGCTTGGGCTTGCGATTACCAGAAGCGCCGTCCTGATGCACAGGGGTTCCATCAGAGTGGAAAGTGTAGAAGAAGAGGGAACCGTTTTCAGGGTGAGGATACCGTTGTCCTATATTCCAGTCTAAAAACGGAAACATAGAAGGAAGTGAGTTTATGAACAGAATACGGACTGCGGTATGGCTGATTATAGTGTCCGCGCTGGTTTGTGCGGCGTGCGGCAGCGAGTCTCAGCCGGAGAGCGGAAAAATATATAATATATATTATGTGGATAATGCTGAAACGAAGACGCTCGCGAGGGAGTATGTCAGCGAGACGGAAGAAAGTGATAAGCTGCTTGAGGAACTGCTTGGGCAGTTGGAAGAGATTCCTTCCAAATTTGAATATAAGGCACCGCTTGCAAGCGGTTTCGGACTGATCGGTTACACGATAGACAACGGTCAGATCACCATGAATTTCGATGAACATTATAAGGAGATGGACCGCGTCAGAGAAGTGCTTATGCGGGCGGCGATTGTCAGAACCGTGACGCAGGTTTCCGAGATCAATTATGTTTCCTTTATGGTGCAGGGGGAACCGCTCACGGACAGCAGCGGCAACGCCATCGGTACGATGTCGGCGGATTTGTTTATCGACAATGCCGGCAATGAGATCAATGCCTATGAGAAAGTGAATCTGCACCTGTATTTCGCCAACGAGGACGGCAGCGGGCTGGTGGAGGAGAACCGCAGGAATGTGGTATACAGCAGTAATATTTCTCTGGAGAAACTGGTAGTGGAGAAGCTGATCGAGGGTCCTATGGCGGAAGGGGCATATCCTACCATAAATCCGGAGACGAAGGTCATCAGTGTGACAATTAAAGATGGAATATGTTATGTAAACTTAAATGAAGCATTTTTAAATCAGCCGTATAATGTCAGTGCGGATGTGACGATCTATTCCCTTACCAATTCGCTGGTGGAATTATCCAATGTGAATAAGGTTCAGATCTCGATCAACGGTGAGACTAATGTTTCATATCGTGAGAATGTTGCTTTAAGCAGCGTTTTCGAGAGAAATCTGGATCTGTTGGCAACGCCGGAATGATGAGGAATTATGAACAGCAGGAGGAAAACATGATAAATATAAGAAGACCTATGTGCGTGGCCGGGGCGGTCTACGTGGCGTTAACCGTTGTCATGATGTTTATTACAAACAGGGGCGCGCCGACGTACGGGGATTTGGATAAAGAGCGGGTAACCGTGGCGGGGTACGTGACCGGCAAGGAATACCGGGTGAGTCGGAATGATAAAGTACCCGTCGTAACCCTGTCTGAAGCAGTTATTCTTGAGGAAAGTCAGATTTCCGTTCTGGAACAATTCTTATCAGATTCTGAGAAGATTCCACAACAAAGATTACATCGTATCTGGAAAGAAAACAAAGAATATTTAAGAAGGAAAGACACCGTCGGAATCGAGGGAGTCTTATGCTATATGGATGAGGCGGAGTTCCCCGAGATGGGAAGCCTTGTGATCATGCGCGGCAGTTACCGTGCTTTGACACACGCTACAAATCCCGGAGAGTTCGACGGAGCGGACTATTATAGAATCATGGGGCAGCAGGGCAGAGTCATGGAGTGTGGGCTCTTAGTAAAGAGTACGACCAATGACGGCTTCGGAGAGTGCATGTATCGGATCAGAGAATACTGTTCGCTGTTACTGGATGCCTGTTACGCTCCGAAGAATGCCTCTGTTATGAAAGCCATGCTACTGGGGGAAAAAGGCACTCTGGATGCGGATATCAAAGAACTCTATCAGCAAAACGGAATTATGCACATACTGGCCATCAGCGGACTTCACTTGTCCGTGATCGGGATGGGGTGCCATGCATTCCTTAAGAAAATAAGATTGCCAGAAGCGGTTAACATAATATCTATCATCGGACTAATGTACTGTTACGGCACGATGACCGGAATGGGAGTTTCCATGCTGCGGGCATATATTATGTTTGCCCTGCATTTGTGCGCGGGAATGATAGGCAGAACCTACGATTTGTTGTGTGCGGTGACTGTGGCAGCACTGGCAGTTTTAGTGCGACAGCCGCTGTATTTGCAGCACAGCGGTTTTCTGTTTTCCTTCGGCGCCATCTGCGGCATAGGAATTTTTCTGCCTGCCACGAAACAGAATCTGTTTGGTCAGGGCAAAGTAGAGCAGGCCGTCTTTGCGGGAATTGCCGTATCCATCTCTACGCTTCCGGTGTATCTGAACTTCTATTATGAGTTTCCGCCCTATTCGGTGCTCTTAAATCTCATTGTGATCCCATGCATGACACTGACGCTTCTGTGCGGTCTGATCAGTTTGGCTGCCGCGGCGTGTTTCCTGCCCCTCGGCGTAGTGGTCTCATATCCGGTAGCCGCGCTGCTGGGATTTTATAGAAAATGCTGTGATTTCTGCCTGGCGCTCCCGGATAACCGGTGGGGGATCGGCTGTCCGAAGCCGTGGCAGACGGTGTTGTTCCTGCTGATTCTTGCGGGACTGTGTATCGGAAACAGATGGCTGCCGAAGCTGTATTTCTGGCAGGGTGTGCTGTGTGCGCTTCTGGTGCTGGCGGTCAGACTGCCCTACGGTCTGCAGATCACAATGGTGGATGTTGGGCAGGGAGACTGCATATATCTGGCGGAGGACAGCGGCATGCATATGCTGATAGACGGCGGAAGTTCCGATCAGAGTGATGTGGCCAAATATCAGATTATGCCTTTTCTGAAGCATGAGAGCGCTTCCTGTCTGGACGCCGTGGTGGTCACCCATCCGGACAGCGACCATATATGCGGCATCCGCGGGCTTCTGGAGGAGGCAGACACAGGCGGTATATCCATCAGAGCCCTATACCTGCCCGATGTGGGAGAACAGGGCAGGACGGAAGAATACTGCGAACTGGAAAAGGCGGCGAAGTCGGCAGACGTGCCGGTACGCTATATCGGCGCCGGAGATATCCTACAATGCGGCAAAGTTATGTTAACCTGTCTTCACCCCGAGAAAGGATGGAATACCACAGATACGAATGCCTATTCTACAGTGCTGTACTTGACCTACGGGGATTTCACCGCGCTTTTCACAGGAGATCTGGAGGGAGAAGGAGAGCGGAAAGTGCTGAATTTGATAAGAACGGGGCAAAATGGTGGAAAAAATGTAATCGGAGAGAATGATTCCGGACAGGACGGCATTGGAGTGGAGAAGCCGGCAGCGGATGTGAATATACATGATATTACCCTGCTGAAAGTGGCCCACCACGGCTCCGGGAATTCTACCGGGGAGGATTTCCTGCAGGCGGTTAATCCTAAAGTCGCCCTGATCTCGGCAGGGCGAAACAACAGATACGGGCATCCTCACGAAGAACTGTTAGATAGGCTGCGAAACTGCGGCTGCCTGATTTACCGAACCCAGGAGAGTGGCGCAGTGACTGTGCGGGTACGAGGCGGTAAGGTGCGGGTGAGCGGGTATCTGGAAGAGTAGGCGATGGTTAGTGTGCAGCTTAATGTTATTTAGATAAGACGGACGCGTCGGACAGTATGTAGTTGTCCTAAGGACGCGCTTTCGCTCGGTTCCAAACGCAACGGTACTAAGCTCGAAAGTTGCGTTGCAACTTTAAAACCTCGCTAAGTGCCGGCGTTTTCCAACGGTCCTTATGACAACTGCATACTATCCGACGCTGTGTATCGAATATTATCTTAACATATCGATATAGGCTCACATATCCAATACCCAGCGCAGAGGGAGGGCAATATCTTAAGAAGCCCCTAGAACAGCGCCAGCACTTAGCGAGGTCATGAGTTGCATTGCAACTCACGAGCTTAGTGTCTGCTGCGCTGTGAAAGGAGCGCAATGTCATTAAGTTAAATATTTTGAACCTTGAAAATTTAATAAAAATT
>CAMWMS010000062.1 GCA_947175435.1 uncultured Lachnospiraceae bacterium
ACGGGAATCCGCTGCCGAGTTTTGAGGGTGAGCCCACATTGGTAGGCATAGAGGGTGATATAGACAGCTTCACGAAGACGGTGTGGGAAAACTTGAATGAGGAGAATAAGGTGTCGCTGTTTGTGCGCTTTATTGAGATTGAGAGCGGGGAGTATGAGACCCGTATTGTGAATAAAAATAAGCAGGCATAGTCGAATGGTACGCTCAGACAAGTGTTGTTTTCTACGTCGCCGCGCTTTTTAAGGGGCTCCTTTAGAAAAAACACTCGCCTGAGCTCATGCATTGGAATATTATAAATGATGTGAAAGGATTAAGATGATGAACGAATTAGAACTGAAATATGGCTGTAACCCGAATCAGAAACCGTCGCGGATCTATATGGCGGACGGGAGTGAGCTGCCGATCAAGGTGCTGAACGGTAAGCCGGGATATATTAATTTCTTGGATGCTTTTAACGGTTGGCAGTTGGTGAAAGAATTAAAGAAGGCGACGGGACTTCCGGCGGCAACTTCTTTTAAGCATGTTTCCCCGGCGGGAGCGGCGGTTGGTCTGCCGCTTACGGATGTGGAGAAGAAGATTTACTGGGTGGACGATCTGGATATGGAGTTTACACCGTTGGCAAACGCTTATGCGAGGGCGAGAGGTGCGGACAGAATGAGTTCTTTTGGTGACTTTATCTCACTGTCGGATGTCTGTGATGTGGCAACCGCCAAGATTATCAAAAGAGAAGTGTCTGACGGCGTGATTGCACCGGGGTATGAGCCGGAGGCGTTAGAGATTTTGAAGGCGAAGAAGAAGGGCGGATATAATGTCATCGAGATCGATGAGAATTATGTACCGGCGCCTGTTGAGGTGAAGCAGGTATACGGCATCAGTTTTGAGCAGGGCAGGAATGAGTTAAAGATTGATGATGAGTTTTTTAACAATATCGTGACGGAATCTAAAGATATGCCTGAGCAGGCGAAGATCGATCTGGCGATTGCCATGATTACCTTGAAATATACGCAGTCCAACTCGGTGTGCTATGTGAAAGGCGGACAGGCGATCGGTATCGGCGCAGGGCAGCAGTCGAGGATACATTGTACCAGGCTTGCGGGTTCTAAGGCGGACAACTGGTTCTTGCGTCAGTCTCCCAAGGTACTGGGGCTGCAGTTTGTAGATGGCATCGGTCGTGCGGACAGAGATAATTCCATCGATTTGTATATCGGTGAGGATTACATGGATGTGCTGGCGGAGGGCGCATGGCAGAAGATCTTTAAGGTGAAACCGGAAGTGTTCACGAGAGAAGAGAAGCGTGCGTGGCTGGATCAGATGAGCGATGTGGCGCTGGGTTCTGATGCATTCTTCCCCTTTGGCGACAATATTGAGCGGGCGCATAAGAGCGGCGTGAAGTATGTGGCGCAGCCAGGAGGTTCCGTGCGGGATGACAATGTGATTGAGACGTGTAATAAGTATGGTATGACGATGTGCTTTACGGGGATTAGGCTGTTTCATCATTAGAAGTTACTATTCATGCATTGGTTAAAACGTCCGCTCAGAGGGGAGTTAATATCTGCGTCACCGCGCTTCCGCTCCGCAAAAAGCGTAGCGGACACTAGACTCGTGAAATACCTCGTCAAGTGCCGACGCTTTTTGAGGGGTTCCTTCAGATATTAACTCCCCTCTGAGCTTAGGTTGTGACATGGGCGTGAAAAATAGCCAGCGGAATGATTTTTGATAGGTTAGTGTTGGATGAAAATTGATTTTTTGTATTAAAAGTGTTATTATTTTAACGATGGGTTTCCAAGGTGGAACCGGAGTTCGGGTGATATGATGCCGATGGGCGTGTATCAGAATAATATAACGAGAAAATAAAGGAGTGGAATGGTGAGATGAGCAAGAGTTTTGATGATCTGTTATCTAAGGTATCCGAGTGTAGTATCAAGAAAGTTGCAGTTGCGGTTGCACAGGACAGCGCCGTGCTGGAAGCGGTAGTTGCGGCGAAAGAACGCAATATTGCAGAGGCAATTCTGGTCGGCGATGAAGATAAGATCAAGGAGGTAGCCGCTGCAGATAATGTTGATATCAGCGGTTTTGAGATTATTGATGAGAAGGATAACTATACGGCGGCTCTGAAAGCGGTAGAGCTGGTACATCAGGGTAAGGCAGACATGTACATGAAAGGTCTGATCGACACGAAGTCATTCTTAAAGAGTGTGTTAGATAAAGAAGTGGGATTAAGAACTGGTAAGGCATTGTCTCATGTGTGCGTATTCGAGGTGGAAGGAATCGATCATCTTCTGTTCCTGACAGACGTTGCATTTATGACATATCCTACGCTGGAAGATAAAGTACATATTATTGAGAACACAGTGGATGTCTGCCATGCATGCGGCATTTCGAATCCTAAGGTGGCGCCTCTTGCGGCGGTAGAGGTTGTAAATCCTAAGATGCCTGTTACCGTTGAGGCGGAAGAACTCACCAAGATGTGTGAGGAAGGCAAGATCACAGGGTGCGTTGTAGACGGACCGCTCTCTTTAGACCTTGCGATCGATCCCGAAGCGGCTAAGCATAAGGGCGCAGAGGGTAGAAAGATTGTGGGCGATGCCGATGTGCTTCTGTTCCCCGATATCCATGCCGGCAATCTGGTATACAAGTGTCTGGTACATACGGCAAAAGTCAAGAACGGCAATATCCTGACGGGCACTAAGGCTCCTGTTATTCTGACATCCCGTTCCGATGACTTCGAGACAAAAGTAAATTCTCTGGCGCTCGGCGCAGTTATGGCAGGCGCAATGGCTAAGATGAATTAGTATGAAACGTACAACGTTGTAGTAATCAAGCGGCAGCTAATGTATAATCACATTATGATTTGAACAGGAGGTCAAACAGTATGGCAGTAAAAAGCTTAATCATTAATCCGGGTTCCACATCTACCAAGATCGGTGTGTTTGAGGATGAAACTCTACTCTTTGAGGAGACTTTAAGACACTCAACGGAAGAGATTGCACAGTATGCATCCATCGTGGATCAGAAGGATTTCCGTAAGGAAATTATTGTAAATCTCTTAAAAGAGAAAAATTTCGATATTAATTCTTTAAACATGGTCGTAGGACGCGGCGGTATGTTGAAACCTATTCCGGGCGGTACATACGCAGTCAGCGATGATCTGTTGGAGGATCTGAAAATCGGAAAGCAGGGACAGCACGCTTCCAATTTAGGCGGCATTTTGGCAAAAGAGATCGGTGATTCGATCGGCGTGCCTTCTTATATTGTAGACCCTGTCGTGGTGGACGAGTTAGATGCGATTTCCCGCTATTCAGGCGTGCCGGAGCTTCCGAGGACGAGCGTGTTCCATGCACTGAACCAGAAAGCGGTAGCGAAGCGTTATGCCAAGGAGCAGGGTAAAGATTACGCTTCTTTGAACCTGGTGGTAGTGCATATGGGCGGCGGTGTATCTGTAGGCGCACACAAACAGGGTAAGGTAGTGGATGTATTCAATGCTTTGGACGGTGACGGTGCGTTCTCTCCCGAGAGAGCAGGCGCAGTACCCAGCGGCGCACTGATCAAGATGTGCTTCTCCGGACAGTACACAGAGAAGGAAGTATATAAGAAGATCTGCGGTAACGGGGGATTCAATGCTTACTGCAACACCAATGATATGCGCGATGTAGATAAGATGGTCGAGGCGGGTGACGCCAAGGCGAAAGAAGTACGTGATGCTTTCATCAGACAGGTGGCTAAAGACATCGGTTCCATGGCATGTGTGCTTGAGGGTAAAGTAGATCAGATCATCGTGACCGGCGGTATTGCTTATGATAAGGCTGTCGTAGAGGGTCTTAAGGCACAGGCAGGCTGGATCGCACCTATGACGATCTATCCGGGCGAGGATGAACTGCTTGCACTTGTACAAGGCGGTCTGCGTGTATTAAATGGCGAAGAGCAGGCTATGGTATATTGATCCTGCGGGATAAGAGAATAATATACATATATGAAACGTCCGGCAGAGGGTCGTACCTTGCCGGACGTTTCTATGGAAAAAATATATGAAGCTATATTATACGCATAAGCGCTGGAAAGGGATAATCTAGTTCCCCGCACTCTCATACACATGCGTTCCTCTGTGAAATACGGCATAGGCGATGCACCAGAATACAACCGCGATCACGCATTCGATTCCGATCATACCGGCCGAAACGTCATTCTTTAAGAAAAAGCTTGCAGGCAGATAAGCAACAAACGCAAACGGAATCACCCATGTGATCAGGAAACGGACGCCCTTCGCGTAAATCTCCGTCGGGTATTTGGCAAAATCCGCCATCTCATATGCCGTCTGTAAAAACGGTCCGCTGCATTTCATCCAAAACGCCAGGGAGGCAAAAAACAGTTTGATGGAGGTATAAATTACGGCGCCTGCAACCAGTGACACGAAAAACAGTACTACATGCAGAATGTCCACGATCACAATTCCCTTTGCAAGCGACCCTGCGACAAGGATCACCCCCGTAAGGAGCTCACCCAGAGCATCCGGCTGAAGCTTTTCCGCGATCACCTGAAAAAAGATGTTCATCGGACGCAGCATATACCGGTCAAAATCTCCGTTGATCACCATCCGCCATCCCACCAGCCATATATTGTCCGTAAAAAGATGGTCGATCCCCCTCGGAAGCTGTGCAAATCCGTAAATAAAGATCAACTGCTCAAACGTCCACCCCTGCAGATTTGGGATCTGCTGAAATACCAGATACAGAAATACAATTCCCATAATCTGCGTAAAGAAAAATCCGAACAGTCCTATCAGAAAGTCAACCTTCGACTGCATAATTGTTTTCAAGAATTGCGCTATCATTATTTTATAAAGACGCAAATACCGCTTGCACTGATTCATTTTATATCCATGCTCCTTTCTCAGCCTCCCAGCACGACGAGACGCTTTGTTACTCTTTTCCAGATCAAGCCGCCTGCCACGTAGAGAATCACAACCCACGCGGCCTGTCTAAACAGCATAAATCCGGCTGTTCTCCCCGTATATTTCCCCAGATATATCATAATCGGTGTATAGACCATAGAAGAAAACGGTAAAAAATCAAACACTCTTTGTACTGCCGACGGAAAGAAGCTGATCGGAATCAGCTGCCCTGTCAAAAATCCGAGCAGTGCCTCCTCAGCAAGCATCATTCCGAAAATATACGTAGTGAAAAATGCAACCATACCAAAGCAGAAGTCAAACAAAACATAGATCAGAAAACTCATAATACTGCTCAACAGGTACAGAAGAACCTCTACAGCCGTTACAGGCCTAAGTCCAAGTGCCGTCACCTTATAGATCTCAAGACCGATCCATATGGCCACTGACGGCACAAGAAAACGGTAGATCATGTTGCCTGCCGCCATAGCAATCAGGCTCATGCGATAGTCAATCGGCTTAATCAGGTTCATTGCAACCGTTCCCTTTACCACATCTTCACTCACATAGTTTGAAATAGAGGACATTACAATAGAGGAAGTCACATAGACCATAAACACATAGACAACCATCTCTTCCTGCGTCAATCCTCCCAGCGTCGCCTGATCGGAGCTTGTATAAATTGCCTTCCATAGATAATAACTGATAAAGGAACTGAACAGACTGACCAGAATAAACAAGTAAAATGCGCCCTTGTATGCCATCTGACGCTTCAGCGCATTCAGCGTAAACGGCAGATATATTTTCACATATTTCCTCATTGTCACCCCTCCATTATGCCGTGACTGTATATTTCTTTTACAATCTGCGAAAGCTCTGTCTCCTGAATCTGCACATCCTTGATGTCCATCACACTCATGACGGCTGTGAGAAGCTGGGGAACCTGGATTTTATGTTTATCGAAAGTAACAGAAAGTGTATTACTCTCTTTCTCATAGTTTACCGAGCATTCTTCTTCACGCACATTCAGAAGCGACGCAAGATGCAGCTTGGCCACCTTTTCCGGCTGTCGTATCTCCATGGAAACCCTGCGTTTCGTTCCATAAGTCTCCTTTAATGCAGCCAACGAACCGTCATAGATTTTCTTCCCTTCATCTATCACGATGATCCTGTTGCATAATTCTTCGATATCGCCGATATCGTGTGTCGTCAGAACAACAGTCGTCTGATACCTTTCGTTGATTTCCTTGATTGCTTCCCGAATATTATCTTTCACGATCAGATCCAGTCCGATCGTCGGTTCGTCCAGATAAAGCACTTTCGGGTTGTGTAACAGCGCAGCTCCCAAATCCGCCCGCATACGCTGCCCCAGAGAGAGCGTGCGAACCGGCCGGTCAAAAAAATCCTGCATTTCCAGTACTCTGTTTAAAAACTCCATACGCTCTGCATACGTACTATCTGACACATTGTATATTTCTTTTAAAACCGTAAACGACTCGCTGAGCGGCAGATCCCACCAGAGCTGCGTCCTCTGTCCGAACACAACGCCGATATTCTGCGCGTTCTCTTTTCGCCTTTTATTCGGGTCGATGCCATCTACCAGACATTCACCTCTTGTCGGCGATAAAATGCCTGTCATCATCTTGATTGTTGTCGATTTGCCGGCACCGTTGCTTCCGATATAGCCTACGATCTCACCTTTCTGAATCTCAAACGAAATGTCATCCACGGCTGTCTTGACAATCTTTTCATTGGAAAACAGCCCCTTCACCGCACCTTTCAGTCCCGGATATTTCTTCGGAGTCACAAAATCCTTAGAAATGTGTTTTACCTCTATCATAACCATAGTCCTTTCTCACGCGCTTCAGCCACCATCTTTTAGCGCTTTTCATTAGATCACACATTCATTGCGCTTTGCTACGCAATAGCTCAAATCTGTCATACTGTCACCAGCCTTCTATATCATATCAGATTGTATTAAATCATATTTGATTTGTCTTGTAAATTCCCGACATTTCTTGCACTTATTTTTCCTGCTATCCGCGATATAAAATCTCCCGGAATTATCATTTTAACATTCCGGGAGACCGTTCATATACTACTTTTTCTGATAAATGATTTTTTTAATTGTACTGCCGGATAATCCGAAGTTTTTAGCCAGTTCTTCAATCGGCACACCATCATAGAACAATCCTCTGATCCGGCTGTTTCTTTCCGAATAGAACTTTTTTGATCCGCTAACCGCACCCCATTCCAACTTTGAATCGGACTTGGGAATATATAAAAGCTCTCCTTCGATATAATACTGAATTTCCCGTAATAATACAGGAGGTAAAATATCTGCTGCATTCTTGTATTTCATCTTTTCCGCTCCTTATCCATTCTATAATAAATAAGTGCAGAACAGCAGATCATATAGCTTTAGTAGCCCATACAGATAGCTATATAACTGCTATTCTGCACGGGCATAAAATTCTGGTTTATGGCTAAAACCGCATAAATTTTTCATCATATGTATCACTCCTTCCTGTATATCGTTACTGTAGAAATAACTTAAAATCAGATCAGCGCACTTGTGGCGCTGACCCTGAATGTGCCATGCAGTTTACTGCATGTGTGCATATAAACAAAACACCAGCTTCTGTTTATGGTAGTGCCAAATAATGTGATATGTGTGTTTAGTTTATACTATAAATAACCGGTACGCCAGTGGAAAAAATAACTATAACTATATTGGATATCATAGGTGCATTATTTTTTCAGGACTTACCAAACTCATAAACGCCTATTCCGACTGCCATTGACAGATTCAACGAATCAATAGAATGTGCATGTGAAATCACCACACTTTTTCCTACCTTCAAATAACTATCATCTAACCCGCTTGCTTCGTTTCCGAAAATCAATGAATATGATTTATTCCCCGGATGTTCGAATGTTCCCAGGCGATACATTCCGTTTAACATAAAGGGATAATACTCTCTATCATTTCCATAATCCTGATCATACCGGCTAAAACACGAAAAATATTCAAAATTAATTTTGAATACCGCTCCCATTGATGCTCTTATTACCTTAGGATGAAAAATATCAACCGCCGGTTCAATAATCACTAAATTAGTGATACCAAACCCCACACAACTTCTGATAATTGTACCCAGATTACCTGTATCACGAGGATTTACCAATACCACGTGGTTGTCATTATGATTTAATTTACAATGATATTTTTTAAAGACACCGATCATAATGCAGTTATCTTTATCGCGTATTTTTTCGATATGCCTGTCGCTTTGTATTATTTTTATGCCCGCCATTTCGCATTCCGAATCTAATTTATTTTTAATTTCAGTATTTATATCCGAATGCACCAGAATCATTTCTATTAATTCCGGCTTAGTTTGCAACAATTCAAATGTCGGAAAGGAACCGAAACTATATGAATAGGGGGCCTTTTTTCTATACTTTTTTATTTCGTTTACTGTCACTAGCCTGCTCCATATCAACAATCACCAATATACTGCTAAGTAAACTATATAATATAAAACTGAGCATTTCGAGTCCGCAAAATAAATATAGTTATTTTAGATAATATCAATTATATCTCTAATAATAAAAAATGCGCGATCAACCGTTCCAAGTTTTACAGTTGAATTTAACCCTTGAATCTGTTAGAATATACGTTGGTGTTTTATATATCATGAAGGGCTTTTGTGAAGAAAGCAAACAGCGTATCCGGTGCAGTCTGCTGAACGTTTGACGGTTTGCAGTATGGCTTGCGCATATTTGATACACGGAAATGAGGAAATCATGGGCGTAGTTCAGAAAGTGTTTGGAACACACAGCGAAAGAGAGATTAAGCGTATTGAAGGTCTGGTTAAGAAGATTGAAGACCTTTGCCCGACGATGATGGAGATGTCGGACGAGCAGCTGCGTGATAAAACGAAGGAATATAAGAAAAGGCGGGAAGAAGGAGAGACGCTTGACGATCTTTTGCCGGAAGCATATGCAACGGTGAGAGAGGCGGCGAGACGTGTTCTCAATACGGAGCACTATAGAGTTCAGTTGATCGGCGGTATTATTCTGCATCAGGGACGTATTGCCGAGATGAAGACCGGTGAAGGTAAGACCCAGACCTGTCTTCTGCCCGCATATCTGAATGCATTAGAGGGTAAGGGCGTGCATGTCGTTACCGTCAACGATTATCTGGCGAAGCGTGACGCGGAGTGGATGGGACAGGTGCATGAGTTCCTGGGATTAAAAGTCGGTGTTGTCTTAAATGACATGAAGTCCGAGGAGCGTAGAGAGGCATATAACTGTGATATCACATATGTGACCAACAATGAGCTCGGTTTTGATTATCTGCGTGATAACATGGTCATCTATAAAGAACAGTTGGTACTCAGGGATCTGCATTATGCCATCATTGACGAGGTGGACTCCGTGCTCATTGATGAGGCGCGTACGCCGCTTATTATTTCAGGTCAGAGCGGTAAATCCACGAAATTATATGAGGCATGTGATATTCTGGCGAAACAGTTGACTCGCGGTGAGGACATGGAAGAATTGTCCAAGATAGATGCCATCATGGGTGTGGAACGTGAGGAGACGGGAGACTTTATCGTCAACGAGAAGGATAAAGTGGTGAATCTGACTGCGCAAGGCGTTGCCAAGGTGGAACGTTTCTTCCAGATCGAGAACCTTGCCGACCCGGAGAATCTGGAGATTCAGCATAATATTATTCTGGCGCTGCGGGCACACAATCTGATGTTCCGCGATCAGGATTATGTGGTAAAGGACGACCAGGTACTGATCGTCGATGAGTTTACCGGTCGTATTATG
Source organism: uncultured Lachnospiraceae bacterium (assembly GCA_947175435.1). GTDB lineage: Bacteria > Bacillota > Clostridia > Lachnospirales > Lachnospiraceae > UBA3282. The sequence goes on from CAMWMS010000062.1 coordinate 9,728, forward strand.
CCGGGGCGTCGTTATTCCGACGGCCTGCATCAGGCGATCGAGGCGAAAGAGCATGTGAAAGTAAAGCGTGAAAGCAAGACCCTTGCCACCATCACGTTCCAGAACTTCTTTAATAAATTTGAGAAAAAAGCAGGTATGACCGGTACGGCGCTGACGGAGGAAAAGGAATTCCGCGACATCTACGGCATGGATGTGGTGGAGATTCCGACCAACAGACCGATTGCCCGTGTCGATCATCAGGACAGTGTCTATAAGACGAGGAGAGAGAAGCTGCGCGCGATCGTAGGAGCGGTGAAGGAGGCGCATGCCAAAGGACAGCCGGTTCTGGTGGGTACGATCAATATCGATGCTTCCGAAGAGTTAAGTGCCCTGCTTAAGAAGAACGGTATCGAGCATAAGGTTTTGAATGCGAAATTCCATGAGATGGAGGCAGAGATCGTAGCGGATGCCGGTATTCATGGAGCAGTGACCATCGCTACTAACATGGCCGGGCGTGGTACGGATATTAAGCTGGACGAGGAATCGAGAGCTGCAGGCGGGTTGATGATCATCGGTACGGAACGGCATGAATCCAGACGTATCGACAATCAGCTGCGCGGACGTTCCGGCCGTCAGGGAGATCCGGGTGAATCCAGATTCTATATTTCATTGGAAGACGATCTGATGAGATTATTCGGTTCTGACAGAATGATTGCGATGTTTAACGCATTGGGCATTCCAGAAGGACAGGAGATCGAGCACAAGGCGTTGACGAAGGCGATCGAGTCTGCACAGAAGAAGATAGAGAACAATAACTTCGGTATCAGAAAGAGCCTGCTTGAATACGATCAGGTCATGAACGAGCAGAGAGAGATCATTTACGAAGAGAGAAGACGTGTCTTAAATGGCGAGAGCATGCGGGATGCGATCTACAAGATGATTACCGACATCACAGAGAACTGTGTGGATATCTGCATCGGTGACGATACCGATTTTGATGAATGGGATTTCAATGAGTTAAATACACTGTTGCTTCCGACAGTACCGTTAAAACCGCTTGGTCCGAATCGTGTACTGAAGCCGAAGAAAAACAGCTTAAAACAACAGTTGAAAGAGGAAGCTGTCAAGCTCTATGAGAATAAGGAAGCAGAATTCCCCGAACCGGAGGCGATCCGCGAGATCGAGCGCGTGATATTGCTTAAAGTGATCGACAGAAAATGGATGGATCACATCGACGACATGGAGCAGCTTCGTCAGGGTGCAGGCTTACAGGCTTACGGTCAGAAGGATCCGCTGGTGGAATACAAACTGAGCGGTTACGAGATGTTTGATGAGATGACGCAGAATATTAAAGAAGAAACCGTGCGTCTGCTCTTTAACGTCCGTATTGAGCAGAAAGTAGAGAGAGAGCAGGTAGCCAAAGTGACCGGCACCAACAAAGACGATACCCTCCAGAAGGGACCCGTAAAGCGTATGGAAGCCAAGGTTTACCCCAACGATCCCTGTCCCTGCGGTTCCGGCAAGAAGTACAAGCAGTGTTGCGGACGAAAATAAAACATTCCGATAAATATGCATGGCAGAGCACGCAAAATGTTCTCGAAGCCAGGCACGAGAGGACATTTTGTGTGCTCTGCCCCGCAATTTATAGTGGTATTTTAATAATTAAAGCATAATATATTATTTTATAAAGAAAAGGTGGTGACGTTAAGTGGTAGAATTGGATAACATGAAATCCGAACTTCTTAGTTACGAAAGTCCCTTAGCGGAAGTGAGGGATTCACTTTGACTTAGATAACAAGTCGAAGCGGATTGAAGAATTAGAGATGGAAATGCAGGCGCCGGACTTCTGGAATGATCCGGAGAAATCCAACCAGAAGATGCGGGAGTCCAAGGGCCTGAAAGATATCGTGGATACGATGAACTCGTTGAGCAGTCAGTATGACGATATTCTGACACTCATCGAGATGGGGTATGAGGATAACGACCCTGCGATCATACCGGATATAGAGGCGGAGCTGAAGGAATTCAAGGAGACCTTTGAGAATATCCGTATCAGCACATTATTATCCGGTGAGTATGACCGAAATAATGCGATATTAAAGCTGAACGCGGGAGCGGGCGGCACGGAGAGCTGCGATTGGTGCAGTATGCTTTACCGTATGTATACGAGATGGGCGGAGCGTAAAGGTTTTGCGCTGGAGGTGTTAGACTATCTCGACGGCGATGAGGCCGGAATCAAGTCGGTGACTTTCCAGATCAACGGCGAGAATGCCTATGGCTATCTGAAATCGGAGAAGGGGGTACACAGACTGGTGCGTATCTCCCCGTTTAATGCGCAGGGCAAGCGCCAGACGTCTTTCGTATCACTGGATGTTATGCCGGATATTGATGAAGATGTGGATGTGGAAATTAAAGATGAGGATATCCGTATCGACACCTACAGGAGCAGCGGCGCCGGAGGTCAGCATATCAACAAGACTTCCTCAGCGATCAGAATCACCCATTTTCCTACGGGAATCGTGGTGACCTGCCAGAATGAGCGTTCTCAGTTCCAGAATAAAGATAAGGCGATGCAGATGCTGAAGGCAAAGCTGTATATGCTCAAACAGGAGGAAAATGCGGAGAAGCTGTCCGATATCCGGGGAGATGTGAAAGAGATCGGATGGGGTAATCAGATCCGCTCCTATGTCATGCAGCCATATACCATGGTGAAGGATCACAGAACGGAAGAAGAATCCGGCAATGTAAATGCGGTGATGGACGGTGCGATTGATCCTTTTATCAACGCATATCTGCGGTGGATTAATTCAGTATAATAATTTGGGAAAAGTAAAGCCCTGAGCGAGGATCGAAAGATTAGGCTCAGGGTTTTTGCATCTGCAGAAATCGTTATCCTTTCTCTCTTACCAGGTCCAAATAGAACTCCGCCAGTGTTGCATTGATATAGGGGAGTACCCACAGCATGGCAATGCCGCAGGAAAGCAGACAGGGAATCAGATAGGGGAGAAAACTGATATAAATATATAACAGTTTGAGTCTGTGTCCGCTTGTCAGACGGCGGCTTGTGGCAAGCAGCTCGCGCGGTGTGTACTGCGGAAAATCATGCAACAGAAAAAAGACCTGCCCGTAGAACAGCTTAATGATAACGGGAATAATCAGGGAGAGAATGATGCATGCGATGTAGAGTAACAGCTCCTGTTTTCCGGGCGAGTCAGGCAGCCGCGAGGCGGTGATAAATCTGGGAAGATCGAAGAGGTATATAAACAATGCGATCCACGCCTGTATGAGGAGTGCCTTATCCGGATAGAATCTGAAACCGCAGAAGATGTCGTTTACAGTGACGTGCTGTCCGCAGACGATTTTTAAGTAAAAGTAGGCGTTGCCGGAAGAAAACAGTCCGGTCAGAACAGAGATAGCAAAAGAAATCGCAATATATATACACATTCCGACAACGGTGGTAGTATCTTCCGCAAAAGCCAGCGCGGCGAACGAGAAAAACATCGTGCTGACCGTCACAAGCAGCCATGCGCCGATGGCAGTCCCATAGTGCCCGAACATATGCTCTTTAGCGGCTGCCTTAAGCTCCGCGGAAGATCGTAAAGAACTCATTGAATAAACTCCAATCTGTATGTGCTGCGGATCAGAACGCGGCATCTAAATTCATGCCTCTGTATTTACCAGCGGCATCAGAAGATTTCATTTCTTTTTGGTAAGGGTTTTCCTCGTTAAAATATTTAATTTGCGTGGCGGTAGTGCCGCCGGATACATAGGTGCGCCCGCATTCGGGACAGATGGAGGTGTGTATCGACACATTACAGGAAATGACCTTGCCGTTATCCTCGGCAGCTTTCTTATAGGCATTGTTCACATGCTCCTGTTCATGGCTGCGTACGCGGGAGGCGGCAGCATTCGGGTCGATGTGGGCGGGAGCCTTAAAAGAGACATCCTCGTCGGAACCATCCTGATATTTACGTTCTCTGCAAGTCTCACACTCAGCAGGAGACGATTTCTTACCGGCCTGTTTCTCCGTGGATTCGCCGGGGTTTCTGATGATTACGCGTCCGTCTTCAGGAGTGCTTTCAGCCCCTGTGCTGCCTGCGGCTTCATGAGCAGGAGAACCCGGATTTCTGCCGGAGACAGAGGGAGCTACTCCCGCACCAGTATTTGTATATGAGCCGTAATTGCCATAAGAATTATAGATTCCGTCAATCATATTGCACCTTCCTCTCATTTTTTTACAAAAAATTACCGATAGAAATTATATGGGTATGGAATTTCTTCACCGTTTAAGATCGCATTGATCATTTCTTCATAGGTCATGCCGTACTGTTCTTTGATCAGTTCGTTTGCTTTCTCTAAGATCTGCGGGTTCGTCCGCATTGCCTGAAAGGTTGTGGCGATGAGAAGGCAGTTAAATACAATGCCTGCTGTGGCACAGAACAGACCAATCTTTGCTTTGGCAGCGGACCGAAGTGCCCTTCCTCTGGATAAAAGCGCCAGCACAATGCCGATACTTCCGAGGATGAACGTAGGGTAGATGGTAAAAGAGGCACACAAGATGATGGCAAGAACACCCAGAATCATCGCTGCGGTTGCCAGCGCGTCTCCGTTCGGCTTCGATGGAGGCGGATAGCTTCTGTTGGTATAGGGATTATCCGGTTGTAACTCCATGGTGCTGCTCCTTTGCTTTGCAGTGCTTATGCGATCTGCTTATGTGTATCGTGTACCGTATGCGTACAGTATACCATAAACATAGAAGAAAAACCAGAGGGTAGCAACGCCAAAATGCGACGTTGTAGCATTTTGTGTGCACATGTTACTATGAATAGCTATGCCATGAATGGTAAAGCAGTTTTGTGCAAGTTTCGGCGTAAGCGATATTGACCAATTTATGGATTGTGTGTAATATAAAGGCAGGAATGTAAGATAAATTATATCTATTATCTATGTATATATGGCGAACTCCTTTTCTTTCCCGAAAAATGTATCCCTATGTATTCTTATGGAAGGAAAAGGGAACACAGTGATGATCGGGGGATGAAGTTATGAAAAGAAGATGGAAAGGTATTACGGCTCTGGGTCTGTCAGCGCTGATCGGGTGTATGGCACCTGTAAGCACGATGATGGCAGTAGCAGAAGAAACGGAAACAGCGGAAAGCGTACAAGAGGCGGAAATTTCCGAGCCGACAGCAGAAGAAATGCAGGAACCGGAAGTAACCGAGCCGACAGCAGAAGAAATGCAGGAACCGGAAG
>CAMWMS010000063.1 GCA_947175435.1 uncultured Lachnospiraceae bacterium
TGGTTCTATGCCTACGGATGTGGGAGATGATAATACCACGGTGAACGGAAGATACGAGAAAGATGCCGGTTTCTGGGAAGACAGATGGAACAGGCAGAGTATGCAGACGATGGATCAGTTTGTGACTGGATTGGTCAATAAAAAAATCGGACTTCTTCTTCTGAAACTGGCAGGAATCAGGGAGACAGATCGGGCGGCGGATGTGCCTAAGGCAGCTCGGGTGAAACTGGCCGGTCTTTTTCGGTCATTTCCGGTGGTAGTCAAAGGAACGAACTCTTTTGAGCAGGCGCAGGTATGTGCAGGTGGCGTGGATTGCAGGGAGGTGACCCGAACACTGGAGTCAAAGATCGTTCCGCATCTTTTCTTTGCGGGAGAGATACTGGATATCGACGGTATATGCGGCGGCTATAATTTACAGTGGGCGTGGAGCAGCGGCATCGTGGCAGGAAGAGCGGCAGCGCATGCGCTGTAGAAAGGTACGGATATTGAAATGAAAGTAGTATTGAAGAATCTGACAAAAAAATTTCCGAGCAGGGACAGGAAGAGCCATACGGATGTAATAGCTGTCAACAATTTCAACTTTGAGATTCCGGACGGCAGATTGATTGGGCTGCTGGGACCTTCCGGATGCGGTAAGAGCACAGCGCTTAATCTGATCAGCGGATTATTGAAGCCCACGGAGGGAAGGATATTTTTCGGAGATGAGGATGTCACGGATCTGCCGCCGGAGAATCGGGGAATCGGTCTGGTATTTCAGAATTATGCCCTTTATCCGCATCTGAACGTAAAGCAGAATATCCTCTTCCCGCTTCAAAATCTTAAGGGCAAGGACAAGCTCTCTAAGTCTGAGATGCTTGAAAAGGTAATAGAGGCGGCAAAGTTAGTTCAGATTGATGATTTGATGGAGCGTAAGCCGAGAGAACTTTCGGGAGGACAGCAACAGCGGGTGGCGATTGCCCGTGCGCTTGTGAAAAGACCGAAAGTGCTTTTGCTGGATGAACCGCTTTCCAATCTCGATGCGCGTCTGCGAATTCAGACCAGGGAAGAGATCAGAAGAATTCAGCAGGAGACAGGCATCACCACCATCTTTGTGACACACGATCAGGAAGAAGCGATGAGTATCTCCGACAGAATCGTTGTGATGAAGGAAGGAGTGATCCAGCAGATCGGCGAACCACAGGAGGTGTATGACAGTCCGGCTAACCTTTTTGTTGCCAGGTTCCTCGGAACACCGCCGATTAATGTTTTTGAAGGACAGGTACAGGGCGGCAGACTCATCGTTGGGGAGGATACCGTTATGCAGATCGGGGGTGTTGCGGACAGACAGGTCTATGTGGGAATCAGACCAGAGGGCTTTGTGATGAAGGAAGACGGGACGTTTCACTGCCGGTTAGACAGAGTAGAAGTGATGGGAAGGGATATCAGCGTAGTCTGCACGAATGCGGCCTCCGTAAATCCTACGGTTCGTGCGATCTTAAGTACGGATCATAAGATCAGCCTGAATGCGGGGCGGAAAGAAGAAGGAACCTACGTAAACTTTTCCCTCATATCCCGCAAAGTGTTTTTGTTTGATAAGGAAACGGAGAAGAGAATCTATTTCGGGGAGAAAGGTCTATGATGCGTGACAAAACAATCAACAGTGGATTAAAAGGGTGGATCTATCTTTTGCCGGCGGTTCTCTTTCTGGGAGTTTTCATGGTGTACCCGTTAGTCGATGTACTGGTCTATTCTTTTGAGGAGGGATATAACTCGGCGTCTCAGACCTATTTTGGTATCGGTTCTTATAATTATGCATATGTTCTGCGGGACCCTTATTTCTTACAGGCGTTGAAGAACACTTTCCTGTTAGTGATAATTACCGTACCGCTCTCCACAGGGATCGCGCTGCTTATTTCCCTTGGGTTAAACTCCATAAAGCCCTTTCGCGACTTGTTTCAGACTATATATTTTCTGCCCTATGTGACCAATACGCTGGCAGTCGGAATGGTGTTTATGATTTTGTTCAAGAAGACTGCTTATTCTGACGGATTGATCAATCTGTTGATCAGCTGCTTCGGCGGAGAGGGTGTAGATTTTATAGACGGACCCTACTGGGCGAAGATGTTTGTCTTATGCATTTATACGATTTGGGTTGTCATGCCCTTTAAGATTCTGATTCTGACCAGCGCGCTGGCAGCGGTGGATCAGCAGTATTATAATGCTGCGAAGGTAGATGGCACATCGAAGTTCAGGACTTTCGCAAGAATCACACTGCCGATGATATCGCCGATGATATTTTATCTGATTATAACGGGATTTATCGGGGCTTTTAAAGCGTACAGCGATGTGGTGGCTCTGTTTGGCACGAATCTGAATGCGGCAGGAATGAATACTATCGTAGGCTATGTCTATGACATGCTCTACGGGGACAGCGGCGGATATCCCTCCTATGCATCGGCAGCGGCGATCCTGCTGTTTGCCATTGTATTTACGATCACTTGCATCAATCTGCTGATTAGTAAGAGAAAAGTGTATTACTGAAAATATAGAAATAGGCTGTTCTAAGAGGTTATTATTATGGCAGAAAAGGTAATTGAGCAGAAGAATATGACTGCTTATCAAAAAATAGAAATGACTGCTCGCAGACGTAAGAAAACTGCGGCGGTCATCACATATATTCTGTTATCGGTGTGGGCTGTTATCGTGTTATTTCCGTTTTACTGGATGGTTTTGACTTCTGTCAAGAGTTACAGTGCGTATAATGCTGAATATATTCCAAGATTCTTCACGTTGTCTCCGACCATGCAGAATTATGTGGAAGCATTTACCGCGGTGCCGCTCGGACGTTATCTGTTTAATACATTGATCTTTACGCTGGTGACTACGCTTGTTATGCTGGTGGTGATCACGTTGGCGGCATTTGCGTTTGCAAGGCTGGAATTTCGGGGGAAGAATGTCATGTTCGTTGTTTTCCTCTCCATGATGATGATTCCGAACGAACTGGCAGTTATTACGAACTTTATGACGGTCACGAATCTTGATATGCGCAATTCCTTCGCTGGATTGATTCTGCCGTCAGTAATGTCGGTCTTTTATGTATATCTGCTCAAGGAGAATTTTGAACAGATACCGGACAGTCTGTATTATGCCGCGAAGGTGGACGGCACCTCCGACTTAAGGTATCTGCTTAGGGTGATGATACCGATCTCCAAGCCGACGCTTGTGACGATTACGATCCTGAAAGTGATCGAATGCTGGAATTCTTATGTGTGGCCGCGTCTGATCACGGATGATCCGGATTATTTTCTTGTATCTAACGGAATTCAGGAGATTCGTGAAAACGGTTTCGGACGTGAGAATATTCCGGCGATGATGGCGGCGGTAGTAGTGATTTCGCTACCTCTGATCCTGTTGTTTCTCGTGTTCCATAAGAAAATTATGGAGGGCGTTTCTAGAGGAGGCACGAAGGGATGAGGAAAAATATTTTCAACAGAATATTATGTTCGGCTATATTATGCGGATGCATATTCATGCTGTCGGGCTGTCATGGCAGGGAAGGACTTTCCGCCTTCGAGATGCCGGAGCAGTTTGATGATACAAGAGAATATGAGATCACGTTTTGGGCAAAGAATGACACCAATAAAACACAGACAGCGATCTATGAGAGAGCGATCAATGAGTTTGAGACGCTGTATCCGAATATTACCGTGAATCTGCGCCTCTATACGGATTATGGCAAGATCTACAACGATGTGATCACGAATATTGCCACAGACACCACACCTAACGTATGTATTACTTATCCGGATCATATTGCAACCTATCTGACGGGAACAAACTTGGTAGTTCCGCTGGATGAGCTGTATGCGGATGGAACATATGGACTTGGCGGGAGTGAAGTGAAGTTTGATTCCCCTAAAGTGTCGGAGATTATTCCGAAGTTTTTGGAAGAATGTTCTATTGACGGGCACTGCTATGCTCTTCCGTACATGCGTTCTACGGAAGCCTGTTACGTGAACAAGACTTATGTGGAGGCCTTGGGGTATACTTTGCCCGAGGTTCTTACATGGGGCTTTATATGGGAGGTTTCCGAGGCTGCGATGGAGCAGGATGAGGACGGCACGTTTCTGGTCAACGGGCAGAAGGTGATGATTCCTTTTATCTACAAATCCACAGATAATATGATGATTCAGATGTTGAAGCAAAAAGGTGCCGGATATTCTGATGAGAGTGGCAATATACTGCTTTTTAATGATACTACATCAGAGCTTCTGACAACCGTTGCGGCACACGGTGACAGCGGTGCATTTTCTACTTTTAAGATTTCAAGCTATCCGGCGAATTTCCTGAATGCCGGGCAGTGTATTTTTGCCATAGATTCCACGGCGGGCGCCACATGGATGGGAACGGATGCACCGTTATGTGATATCAGTGAAGATAAGATCGTTGAATTTGAGACTGCAGTCATGATGATCCCGCAGTTTGACGTAAGAAATCCAAGCATGATATCTCAGGGGCCGTCGGTCTGTGTTTTCAACAAAGAAGATCCGCAGGAGGTTATGGCATCGTGGCTGTTTACACAGTATCTGCTGACGAATGAGGTACAGATCGCTTATGCAGAGACGGAAGGGTATGTGCCTGTGACGACAAAGGCACAGGAGTCTGCCGAATACAAAGAGTATCTGTCTGAAATCGGTACAGATGCCGCCTTGCATTATGAAGTTAAGATCAAGGCTGCGGAGCTGTTACTTAACAATGTGGAGCATACTTTTGTTACGCCTGTGTTTGTGGGTTCCGCATCTCTTCGAGATGCCGCCGGACAGCTCGTGGAGAATACCGTAAAGTCCGTCAGAAGAGGGCAGATAGTCGATGCGGAATATATTACAGGACTTTACAGTGATATAACCGCTCTGTACCGGCTGGATCAGATCGGGATGCAGAACAGTCGATTGGCTTCTGGGGAAAAGGAGCTGGGACCGCTTCCTAAGGCATCCGTCATACTGTTAACGGCACTGGCTGTTGTCTGGGGTGGCATGATCGTATATGTAATTCGACAATTTGCTATTGATTTCCTGTGAATTTCATGTATACTTAGTTTGTGCATAGACTGGCAGTATTCCGGTCAAAAAACTTGCAGGTAAAGAGAAAGGCATGGTACAAAAATGAAAAAATTTATAACATTACTTTTGGCTTCGGCACTTGTGTTATCTTGTGCTGGATGTGGTTCTAAGGGCGGAGATACAACGTCTGATAGCAGTGCGGCGGATGTAAAATCCGAGGGTGTCATGACATATGATGAATATGTGGCGGCCCCATTAGATTCGGAAGTTGTGATTGAAACATATGTGCAGGACAAGCAGTCATGGTGGGACAATAAGGCTACCCTGTATACGCAGGATAAGGATGGAGCTTATTTTGTATACAATATTACTTGTTCGGAAGAAGACTATAATAAGCTGACAACGGGAACGAAGATTAAAGTAACCGGATATAAAGCGGAATGGTCGGGAGAAGTAGAAATTGCAGAGGGCGCTACTTTTGAGATTGAAGACGGAAATTATGTAGCGGCCGCAGAGGATGTCACATCACTGCTCAGTTCCGATGATTTAATCAATCACCAGAATAAGTTTGTATCCTTTAAAGGAATGACCGTGGAGGCTGCCGGTCAGGATGATGACGGAAACGATGTTGCTTTTCTGTACAACTGGGACGGGTCCGGACAGGACGGAGACGACTTGTATTTCAATGTATCTCTCGACGGCAATACTTATACCTTTACGGTAGAGTCTTATCTGCGTGACAAGACAACGGATGTGTATGCGGCTGTGAAAGGCTTAAATATCGGTGATAAAATTGATATGGAAGGCTTCCTGTATTGGTATGAGGGTGTAAATCCCCATATAACTTCCGTGACGGCGGCGAAGTAATTAGTGATAATGCTTGATACAGGTTATTACACTGTGTAGTATGTGTGGCGTGAAGAGTAACAAATATCATAATTGACAATATAATACACCCTGAATGTCGGTGACGATACATCTTAATATTTGTTGTATCAAAGCGATGTTCAGGGTGTTCTATATATAGGTGAAGAATCCGTCAGGATGTCGGCTGGCGCAGAGGACAATCTGACATGCTGATCTTGTCCTTCAGGATGTTCAAACCGCAGTCTTCTAAATAATCCTGTAAGATCGGAAGGGACTGTGAGGAGGTGGGACCGATGATGATTTCGCCTACCAGATCCGACAGATGCAGATTTAACTTGCCGCACATACGGTTTAAGTCCAGCGGATAATATTTTTTGATTCTGCCCCGTGCCACATGATATTTCGGCTCTACGGCAAAATCGTTGGAGATGAAAGGTGAGACCACCAACCGGAATTCTCGTTCATTTGCGAAAGAAGGGTGCTTGAAGGCGGCTGATTCCACCCAGGCATCGTTCATCAGATCTCGTAATCGGGGCAGATTTTCTGACAATTGTTCCGAATTCTTGAACAGTCGGTAAAATTCGCCCACGAGATGATGCTCCCGCACATCGGACTGATAATATACTTCCTGAAGGGAGACGACACCGCCGACCATCTTCTTCATGAGAGCCTCATGGAAAGCAATGCATACACCCTGACCCAGATATCCGTAGCGCTCCCACTGGGCGGCATCATCGCGGTATCTTGAGAAGCATGCCGCATAAGCGGAATAATGAAATTCTTCTTCCATTTCCCTGACAAAAAAATTCTGCGCTTCACGGAGTCTGTCGTGATCTCCGTCTGCACGTAACTTTTCGATGACGGCTTTGCAGATTCCGTTCATGAAAAGAGTCATCTCGGAAGCATCGTTCATATTTAAGATATTGTTAAGTCTCAGCTCTCCGCAGCGGATGATTCCGTCGAATGCGGTAAAGTCTGTGTAGTGATAGAGCATAGGCGTCCTCCGTAAATGTTTGTACTTATGTGATTTCAGTATACCACAAATCAGAGAGAAAAGTCATTTTGTTAATTGGATGTATCGGATAGTTTCATTGGTATTGGTTCATGTTTTTTTATAAAAATGCGTGAGGTGGAAGACCGGGTTAAGATATGTTATACCATAAAAGGAGTGGCACTTTGTATACAACAGAGTTAAGGAAGGAGAGAAATGTTATGCAATCAACTGAAGAATACATGCAGAATTTAAAACAATGGCTTCGGGATACGGCAGATTCCCCGCTGGAAGAAATGTCTGGCTTCTTTACCAAGCGGCTGTATGACTATGAAGAACATATGTCAATTTGGGAGAAATCATACCATATATTTGCCGAAATCATACCTTCGGAATGTCAGAAAATTTTAGACTTAGGATGTGGAACCGGATTAGAACTGGACAAGATATGGCAAAGAAATCCGAACATTGAGGTAACAGGCGTAGATTTATGTGCAAACATGCTGGATAAACTGCATGAAAAACATTACGATAAACCGCTTACCACAGTATGTCAGGATTATTTCCAATATGATTTTGGCTATGGTAAGTGGGATGCCGTAATTTCATTTGAAAGCCTGCATCACTTCCTGCCGGAGCGCAAAAAGGAATTGTACCGGAAGATTTGCTGCAGCCTGAAAGAAAGCGGCGTTTTTATATTGGGAGACTACATTGCATGTTGTAACGAAGAAGAGGAACTGCTGCGCAGTGTTTATCTGGAAAAAAGAAAACAGTCAGACGTACCGGATAATTGCTATGTACATTTTGATATTCCCCTGACCCTGGAACATGAAAAAGAAGTATTGCAAAACGCAGGATTTGTAATTGAAGAAGTTTTGGATGGCGATGCAACGATTATTATTGCCGGAAAAGGAGAATAGTGTGAAAAATAAATTTTTCACACGCAAGTTTGTGCTTGCGCCCAAACTAGCAGGTTGAGCAAGAATGGGGGATTATATGGAGAACAAAATCGTTATAGCAGAAACAGAAAGGCTGGTTTTAAGAAGATACAAAAAAGAGGATTTGCAGGATTTATTTGAATATTTATCTGATATGGAGGTTGTAGAATATGAACCGTATAAACCTCTGACGCTCAATGAAACAAAAGAAAATCTCGAATGGCGTATTGGAACAGATGAAATGATTGCTGTTGAATTAAAAAATTCCCACAAAATGATTGGTAATGTATATATGGGAAAACGTGAATTTGAAGCGTTGGAAATAGGTTATGTATTTAATCGGAATTATTGGGGGTATGGCTATGCTGCTGAAAGCTGCAAAGCGTTAATACAACAAGCATTTTCAAATGGTATACACAGGATATATGCAGAATGTGACCCGCGTAATAAGAGTTCATGGAAATTACTTGAAGCATTAGGGTTTCAGCGGGAAGCCCATTTAAGAAAAAATGTATATTTCTGGAAAGATGAAAACGATAGAGCGATTTGGAAAGATACATATATTTATGCCAGATTAATTGATGACAAATAGATTCCGGTTGGTGTATTGGGAACACTTTTCCGAAATGGGAAAATATATAAATGAAATGTTTTTTTACATACCATTGAGTTTTATATTGGAAATTGGAACTTTACTTACAACACAGAGTGAAGTATGATGGTAGAGATAGTGAGCGCCGGTAAAAGAGGCGTGTTTGCCTGTTTGGCGGCAAATATATTGAAAATTTATGATATGGATATAATGCGGAAAAGGTTTAAATACAATGATTCGGGTAAATCAGATCAAGGTTTCTCTGTCGCACAGTCGGGAGGATATTCTGTATAAAACTGCAAAAATACTGCGGGTAGCGCCTGAAAAGATTCTTTCGTGGCAGATTGTGAAGAAATCCATCGATGCCAGAAAGAAGCCGGAGATTATGGGGATTTATTCGGTGGATGTGCGGGTGGAGGCACAGGATAGGGTGCTTCGGGCATGCAAGAGTCTGCAGGTTCAGGCGGTGACTGAGAAACCTTATATATTTCCGGCACAGGGAGAGGAAAAACTCAGTTACAGACCGATTATTGTGGGTACGGGACCTGCAGGGTTATTCTGCGGCTATCTGTTGGCGAAACACGGTTACAGGCCGCTTATCTTAGAGCGGGGCGGCTGTGTGGAAGAACGGCAGAAAGATGTGGAGAAGTTTTGGCGGGAGGGAGTGCTTAATCCGAGTTCCAATGTACAGTTCGGGGAAGGCGGAGCAGGTACTTTTTCGGACGGAAAACTCAATACACTTGTAAAAGATAAATACGGCAGAAACAGAGAGGTTCTGCAGATTTTTGTGGAAAACGGTGCGCCGGAGGAAATTCTGTATGAAGCGAAGCCGCATATCGGCACGGATATTCTGTGTAAGGTTGTGCGTAGTATGCGGGAACAGATTACCGCGTGGGGCGGAGAGATCAGATTCCATGCTCAGGTTACTGAATTGTGTATAGACCAGAATCATGTAACAGGGGTGATTGTGAACGGAGGAGAAATCATCGCCTGTGATGCGGTAATCCTTGCCATTGGTCACAGCGCAAGAGACACGTTCGAAATGCTTTATGAGAAGCGAGTCCCCATGGAAGCAAAATCCTTTGCGGTCGGGCTTCGTATGGAGCATCCGCGCAGATTAATCGACCGGATGCAGTACGGAATGGAAGAACATCCGCTGCTTCCGGCGGCAAGTTATAAAGTGACGGCGCAGACTTCCTCCGGCAGAGGAGTCTATTCCTTCTGTATGTGTCCCGGCGGATATGTGGTCAACGCCTCTTCGGAATCAGGAAAGCTTGCAGTAAACGGGATGAGTTACAGCGGACGGGACGGAGATAACAGCAACAGCGCCATGATTGTCACGGTGACACCGCAGGATTATAGAGATGATTCTCCGCTTGCGGGGATTGCATTTCAGCGAGAGCTGGAAGAAAAGGCTTACCGGATCGGCGGCGGTGCCGTTCCGGTGGAGCGCTACGGAGACTATCGATGTGCCGTGACGGGACAGCCCTCGGACGCATCGGTTATCATGCAGGAATATCCTGACTTTGCTCCCGCGGTCAAAGGCGGCTGTCATATGGCGCCGGTACATGATATTTTACCGAAGGAGCTGAATAAGGCGCTTGTGGAGGGAATTGACTTAATTGGTCAGAAGATGCCCGGATTCGCGGACAGCGGTGCATATCTGTCGGGTATCGAGAGCAGAACGTCATCGCCCGTCAGAATTATGCGGGATGAGACGGGACAGTCCGTGATACAGGGACTCTATCCTTGTGGGGAGGGCGCAGGCTATGCGGGCGGAATCACATCCGCGGCGATGGACGGCATGCTGATCGCGGAGAAGATCGGAGCAAGGTATAAACGGATAATTATATAAAAAACATTTTTTATGACAGTAACAAAAAGAGACATGGAGAAGAACAATGGCAGATATCAGAGAAATGATGAAAGATAAGCAGAGGATCGTAATCAAGATCGGTTCCTCATCTTTGCAGCATAAGGAGACAGGGGATCTGGATTATACCAAGCTGGATGTGCTGGTCAGAGAACTGTGTGACTTAAGAAACCGCGGTAAGGATGTAGTGCTGGTGACGTCCGGTGCTGTGGCAGTGGGTAAGAAAGCGGTCATGATGCAGAATATTGGGGAGGATAACCCCACGGCCGTCAAACAGGCGTGCGCTGCTATCGGACAGGCAAGGCTGATGATGACCTATCAGAAGATTTTTGCGGAGTATAACCAAGTGGCGGCGCAGATTCTGATGACCAAGAATACGATCATAGATAATCTGAATCGATTTAATGCCCGTAATACATTCGCGGAGCTTTTTAAGCTGGGAGTAGTACCCATCGTCAACGAGAACGATACGATCGCGACTTACGAGCTGGGAATCGGTGACAATGATACGCTATCGGCGATCGTGGCATCTCTGATCGATGCGGATATGTTGTTGCTTTTGTCGGATATAGACGGACTTTATACGGATGATCCGAGAACGAATCCGGACGCGAAGTATATAGAGGTGGTGGAGCGTCTGACCGATGAACTGATGGAGATGGGGAAGAGCTCCACCGGAAGCAGCGCCGGTACAGGCGGGATGAATACGAAGCTGCAGGCAGCGAAGATCGCCAACAACATGGGTGTGGATATGGTAATCGCTAACAGTGCGGACATTAAAGTAATTCACCGGATTCTGGCGGGACAGAATATCGGGACACTTTTTCTGGCACATAAAGATGATGGGTTTGACCTTCCGTTGTATGTACAGCAGATGCATGACTAAAATTTTTTTTGGAGTGCACAGGGGATTGGTATAAAAATGAGAAACCTGAAAGATTAGTATTGGATTTTATTTACAGATTGGTATATACTATGTATATACCAATCTGGCTTAATGGAGGTTTTACTATGCAGACACAGGTAAGAGAATGGGGTAACAGTCAAGGAATCAGACTCTCAAAAGAAGTTTTAAAAACTGCAGGAATTGAATTGAATGAGGTACTGGATGTAACAGTATCTAACGGAGTGATTACACTGGTAAAAGCATTTCGCCATAGAACTCTGGAAGAAAGAGCAGCAGAATTTAATGGGAAACTTGATCTTGATGGTGAATATGATTGGGGAGAGTCTGTTGGAAGAGAGGCATGGTAATGGCAGAACAGTTACATCAGGGAGATATCATTAAATTAGATAAAATTAAACATCCGGTGTTGGTTGTCAGCAAAGATTTTTTTAATGCATCGGGAGAAATTATTGGATGTCCGATTTTTGATAATTCTATCGAAGGACCACTTCATATTTTGATTTCCACAGATGAAACGACGGGATGTGTTCAATGTGAAAAACTTGCACTGCTTGATCTGAAAGTACGTGGATATAAGAAAATAGATACACTTTCTATTGCTGCAATGATAAATATTGTAGATGCTATTCAGGGAATTTTTGAATATATATAGTCAGATATCTATATTTTCTACAATTAGGATATAGGATAAAGGAGTATGTGCGAAGATTTGATAAGCGCTGGCGGACGGAAAGCATGTATTTACACCGAAAGTATCTGGTGATGAGATGGAGTTTTGGCAGATTTATGCGTTGGTAGATTTAAGGGAAGGATGCTGCCGGTGAAAATTGATTTAAGCATGCAGGATAAATCGGAAATTAAAATGAATTGATAGTATGCAATTATGATACAAAATGATTGGAGATTGATAATATATGTGGAATGCGAAATTATATGATAAATTTAGCAGAGAAAGAATACAGCCGTCAATTGATTTGGCAAATAGAATAGATAAAGTATGTGAACGAATATTAGATGTAGGCTGTGGATCGGGCATGAGTACTTTGGCTCTTAGAAATAGATTCCCAGAGGCGGAGATTGTAGGTGTAGATTTATCTGCTTCAATGCTGGAAAATGCGAAGAAAATTTTGCCCGACGTAAAATGGATACAAAGGGATTGTAGCAAAAGTTTAGAGGATTTGGGGCAATTCGATTTGGTATTCTCAAATGCTTTTTTGCAATGGCTTTCCGATCAGGAAAATTTTATTAAAAATATACGGAAGTGTATAAAAGAAAATGGTATATTGGCTTTGCAGATTCCAAATTTTGAAACTATGATGATTGCCGATATTATTAAAAATGTAGCCAAAGAATTTGATACTAATGGTGATATTTTTTCCACAATGCATGACAATTGTTATAATCATTCACTTACCACCTATTATAATATGATGTCAAAATATTATTCTAATGTTGAAGTGTGGCAGACAAATTATATTCATCAAATGGATAGTAGTGATGCGGTGGTGGAATTTGTAAAGAGTACAGCTTTGATTCCGTATTTAGAACGGCTTTCGGAATCACATGAAAAAGATTTTTTAGCTCAATTAAAAAGGAGAACTGCTGAATATTACAAGCCGTGTGAAAATGGTAAAGTTCTGTTTCCGTTTGAAAGAATATTTGTACATGGTTTAAATAGCACAAACGGGAACTTGGTTTAATGAGGTTTAAAATTGAAAGCAGTAAATAGATTGGATAATTTTCGAGCTGTTCTAAAGCTTCATTTCAGCTTTGGAACAGCTTTAGAAATATATAAAGTTCCCGTTCAAACAGCTTCATAAGAATATTACTTTGCAGATATTAGGGACGCATTATCGGCAGTCTCGGTGCATAAAGAACAAGATGATATCACTATTCTAATGAATCTTCCGCATCTACACATATCTGCATACCGCCCTCAAGATATAGTCATGCATATTCGAGTGGTTTATCTATTGTCAAAGCATTTCAATCAGTTCAAATACCTGTTCATTTTGTGGTATAATTCTAACATTAGAGATTGACTGATAATTAGAATTTAGAATTACAAGGAAATATAACCATGAAAAAAATTATATGCATATCTGCAGCAAATATTGTACATAGCCGCAATCAAAGCACTTCTTTGTTATTATGTGAAAAGATAGCGGATATTGTAAGAGAAAAAGGGATTATTTGTGAAATAATTGATTTGCGCGACAGTTTGTTATCGCCCTGCATTGGGTGTGGAAAATGCTACGAAAGTAAGCGATGTTACTATGACAATGCCTTTAATGGGATTTATGAAAGTATTATTCAGTCAGACGGAGTTTTTTTTGTTTCGCCTCATTATGCTCCTATACCTGCTAAATTATGTATGCTTTTGGAGAAAATGGAGGAAATTACTTTCTTGCATTGGTGGAAAGATAATACTTATCAGTCAGAGGTTTACGGAATTCCTGCAGGAATTGTTTCACATGGCGGCGGTTCAGATTGGGCACTCAAGAGCTATAAAGCTATGGTAAATGATACAATCTCGAACGCTCTAGAAACAATTCAATTGAAAACAGCTGCGTTTGATACGGAGTGGGAAACAGGCATTTCGATCGGTGTATCAAAAGTCACGGAGCAGTCAGATATTTTTCCTATTCAAGAATATGAGTGGAATACAATTTTACATAAGTTGCGAAAATACATTGATGTAATGCTTTCAAAATAAATAATTTCGAGGTAGAAGACTATGAAAAGAAGCCGATTATCATATGATGAGTGGAAATGTATTATTTCTAAAGATATACATGGGAAAAGATTAAACTCGGAGCTGCTCAATGGTTATATTGGGCTTATAGATATCAAAGAGGTAAGTAAACCACAGATTTGGAAGTTTAACGGAGAAGACATTGTAGTCTGCGACAAAGGAAGAAAATGGCTATCGATTCTTCCGCAGAATGATTGGTATTGTATAACAACCATGATGGATGAACAGGGAAAAATTCTATTGTGGTATATAGATATGATAGCAAAACAAGGAATTGATTATGATGGGGTGCCATATTTTGATGATTTATATTTGGATTTAGTAGTCTATCCGGATGGGACGATTGTAGTTGATGATATGGATGAACTGGAGGATGCGCTATCAAAAAACGATATTACGCAAGAGCAATTTGATCTTGCGATCAAAACAAGTCACAAATTGCAACAAGGAATATTAAGTAATATTTCTTCGTTTATAGAATATACAGGTAAGTGTTATGAGATAGTTAAATAAAATATTAAGTAGATTCTTAGGTTGAATTTATAATATCCAGTAAAGTAAAACATTTAAGGCACATTCAGAGCCGAGAGTAGTCTTTAGTCCTTTCTCGGTTCCCCAATCATCTTATTTGTCCTTTCTTAAATATTGTGAAAGCATTTCAATCACTTCTTCCTGCCTTATTTATTCTGTGTTATAATTTGTTACAGGGTTTTCTTTCCCTTATTTTGCCCTAATGATCGTTCATAACACGAGGAAAAAGGATATAACACAAGGGAAAGTCTAAGGGCAAACTCACATGCTATAAATTTAGCATTTTCAAGGGGTTGCGGACTTTTTGAAGATAAGATATAACAGTTATTAAATGTTATGAATTAGGTCTTACCAGAATTCAAGTTTGATTATGTTAGAAATGCGGGAGAGTATATATGCTCTGAGAGAAGAAGAACAAGAGAATCAGCGAAATATAACACAAATCTACTGCGGAAGGGCGGACTGA
>CAMWMS010000064.1 GCA_947175435.1 uncultured Lachnospiraceae bacterium
CACTCATGTCTGTTACTTGGCTTGTATTAAAAGTACTCACATCTATACTGCTCAGATTACTACACCAAGCAAACATAGAATCCATATTTGTCACTTGACTGGTATCAAAATTACTTACATCTATACTGCTCAAGTTACTACACTCATAAAACATATATGATGCGTCCGTCATACCTTCTACAATAATTTCCGCAGTTTTAATATAATCTGTATATTCATCCCACGGTGCACAGTGACGATAGCCTAAATCATCAAAATCTCCCTTTCCTCCCACCGTTAGTTTTCCATCTGCATCAATAACCCATATAATATCCGAGCCATGTGTTGCGTTTTGATAAGTTCCGCTAGCAATACCATCACTGGACACTATTATAAGGCAAGTATCGGACTTATCGCCCACGGATGCCGTAATCGTACACATACCATTAGAAACTGCTGTCACGAGGCCATTCTCGACTTTAGCTACGGATATATCGCTGCTCATCCATGTAACCGGTGATACTGCGACATTGTAAGGGGTAACCTCAACTTCTAACGTTGCTGTATCATCTGAAGCCATGAGCAATGCATTCTTATACAACTTAATGCTTGCATCTGGTTTTTCTATCTCTTCTGCATACTGCACTTTACTAAACATGCAATTTTTCCATGGCACAGAGGAAGCACTGTAATCCAGTACTTTTCCCGTTTCGCTCTGTATGGTGCCATTCTCCAGTTCCAGTGGGTATCCCAATTTCAAAACATCGTCGTCTATCTGCCATGTAATGCCGTTTAAGCAGATACCGGAGTTCTGCGGTGACCCACCGTCCCAGACGTTGTTGTAAAAGGAGCAGTTCTCAAAAGCAATTTTTTCTTCCTTATTAGCCAAAGCATAGTTATGGTTATTAATAAATATACTGTCCTGAACAGACACATCCCCCCAACAATTAAATGCTGGTCTCCGTACCCATTCTTCATTATAGGCATTGCCGCTTAAGATGCATCCACTCAAAAATATGCAATCATTCCCATTACTTTCTACAATACCCTCTACACAGTCACGTATGACGCTTCCCTCAACTGTAATTGTAGAATTACCACCAGCATTCACTCCCCAGATGCCACAGCCATATAAGTCACATTTATCTAATTTTATATTTTGAGAATCCCAAGCCGTAACAACACTGCCATCATCACCACACTCTTCTTCCTTTTTCACGCTTTCATGACCTAAGATACAACCTTTGATACTGATTTCCGCAGAATTTTCAATCAAAATAACCGGATCATTCTTTTCGTGCAATAACAGTTCCGCCCTCCCCGGATGTTCCGCCTCTATGCTTAAATCAATCTTTCTCCTTATCGCAAGGTATCTCGATGTGTCAGAATAACGGCCACCATATATGTTATACACGCCATCCGCCAGAATAATCTTCCTGTGGGAACCAATAGCCTCAATGAGTTCCTTAGTATTTTTTACGTAATACTCCTTGAACTCCGGCAAATCATCCAAATATATAAATATATTATCTGAATCATACTTCGCATATATCTCAGCCGTACTCCCATAATATCCATAAATAGTATGTCCTTCTCCCAGTCCTCCTTTGCCTATATCCAGAGTACTATTATAAATATATATTTCTGATATATTATCACAACCAAGAAATGCAGACTTATTAACCTGTCTTACATTGTTTGAAATTATTAGTTTCCCCGAAAACCCGATGCAGCCTTCAAATGCACTAGCACCAATGCTTGTCACACTGTCAGGAATTACCAAGTTTCCCGTTAATTTGCTACATCCATAAAAAGCTTTATACCCAATCTCCACAACATCTAGCCCATCTATCTGTGTGGGTATTTTCAATTCACCTTCCGCGACACCAGTAATACCCGTAATTTTGATACCGTCACTAAACTTGGTGTATGTCAGATTGTAACCTGTTCCTTCTCCCACCTTCACCGTACATACAGCCTCTTTTCCACCTGCTGACGCGGTAATAGTACATTCTCCGCTCGCAACTGCTGTCACTACGCCGTCTTCTACCTCTGCAACAGATTTATTACTGCTTGTCCATGTAATAGTTGCGTCTGATGCATTATCTGGAGTTACTGTAGCTTTCAACGTTGCTGTTTCATTAACTTTTAATGACAATGATGTCATATTAAGAACAATGTTTTCTACCGGAATTATTGAGGGTTCCTCAATCTCTTTTTCAGTCACAGTCAGTTCTAATTCTTCTGTTAAAGTATTAGTGCCGTCATTATAGGTTACGATTAAGGTTTTCTTTCCCGCGGTTGACATATCTATTTCATCTGCATTCGTGGTATAATCATCTACCATTATGACACTTCCGTCATTTCTATGGTATTTTACTATTAATCCAAAAGTATCTATAGAAGTTCCGACATAATATTCTGTCTTCCTCATTGTTGCTGTAATATATGAAACTCCTATATCTGGTATCTTATTTCGCATTATTATCATACTATCACATAAAGTTGGAAGCTCTGTAATTTCACTTCCGTCAGGCATATACCAGACATCACCTAATTTTGTAGGCAGAGCATAGTTAGCATTAGCAAGATTATACGGGGTAAATATTGTAGTCAAGTTATCGCAACCCGGAAAAACATCAACCATCGGCTGAAGTGGATCAAGGTCATTCAATCCAGCACCCTCAAAACCACTCAAATCCACGCTGACCAAACTGCTACATTGCTCGAACATCCACCATATAGATTTTAATACTCCAAAATCAGTTTCAAATCCACTTAAATCTAATTCAGCCAAAGAACCGCACCAGCAAAACATAGATGACATATCTGATACATTCCTTGTATCAAAGCTGCTTACATCAAGACTCGTCAAACTCATACAGCAACCAAACATGGCATCCATCTTCGTTACGTTACTAGTATCAAAGCTTTTCAAATCCAAGCTTTCCAAGCTGCCGCATCCCCAGAACATACTACTCATATAACGTACGCTCCTAGTATTAAATCTACTCAAGTCCAAATTTTTTAACTTTTTACAATTATAAAACATCCCATACATGTTACTTATTCTGCTTGTATCAAAATTACTTAAATCAATGCTAGTCAAATTTGTACATCCACTGAACATAAAAGATGCATCCCGCATATCTTCCACATTAATTTCGGCTGACCGGATGCTGTCTCTATACTCATACCATGGCGCTCTATCCTTATAACTTTCATAAAAAGATGAGGAAGAAATAGAGGGAGAAATATAAGGAGAAACTGCAAAATCCCCATCTCCTTCCACTGTCAATTTCCCATTAGAATCAATTACCCAAATAATATTTGAGAAAACATCCTTATACTCGCCACTCGCAATAATATCCTCACTTCCGTTTTCTGACACACTCACACTACATACTGCTTCTTTATCTCCTGCAGATGCGGTAATAGTGCATTCCCCGCTTGCAACTGCCGTTACTACGCCGTTTTCTACTTCTGCGATAGATTCATCACTGCTTGTCCATGTAATATTTTTATCTGTTGCGTTCGCCGGTGTGACAACGGCTTCCAGTTCGGCTGCTTTACCCTTTTCCAATGTTAATGTAGACGGGCTTACTGTAATGCTTTCAACGGGAATTTCTGACGGTGTCTCCATCGTGATGTCAACATCTGCTATCAACACCGTCTCTTTCTCCGAAAAAACGGGAGTCTGGTGTAGAGAATAAAGCACCTTTCCTTGACAAAGTGCACTGCCATAGATATAGCCGTTCGCAGTGTCTGCTGTAAACTCCGTTTTCTTATTGGCGCCATCGAAGTCAATGCTATAAATAGACGTTTTATCGTTATAGTAAAGACGATTACCGTTCTGGAACAAACCGGAAAAAGCACTTGTATAAAATTCGCTGCTCTCCCACATCGGCCATGTCCCAGCATTACAAATATCCGTTCCTATATTAGATACGGTTGAAAGTGTAATTCTTTTAATCTTGCCTGCCATTGCACCGGCATCATAGCATACATAATAGCAGTCATCCCAGTTATTTCCCGTCAATACCAAGGGCGAATTAATATCAGACCAAAAAGCATTATCGTATTTTGTATCCGTAGCTTGGTAATCTACCACTTCGCTTCCGTATGTCACTCTCCAGTCATAATGTCCATGCACATCATCTTGAAAAACATTATCGCTGCAAAACATATATGCATGCAAAGCTCTGCCAATCAGATCCCTGCTCGGATCGTCCCATGTAACATCCACCTGATAGTACTGACCGTCAAGTTTAACCAAATTCCAAACATGTTCCATAACATAGCTGGTCACCATATAACACTCAATCCCCGCTTGGTTAAGCAGATATTTGTAGGCAAGCGCGTACCCTTGGCAGACAGCAGTGCGGTTTACCAAGGCACCATAAGCCGAATAAGATTCTTGCGGCAACGTTCCATTTTCCGACTCAGTCTCATCATATTCGCAGTTCACGGCCAGATAATCGTGCAGTACGATTGCTTTTTGCAAATCACTCATACCATCTTTTACTGTTGACAGTGCCGCTTTTGTTTCGGCTTTGAAAATAACGTCATCCAAGGTATTGTTATATGTAAGAAATACAGTCATAACAGTATCTGTATCAGAATTAGTTATATATCTGAAGCTGCTATCAACAAAATAGAGCTCCGGATGTTCATTAATCACTGCGCTAACGACATTTAGCAAAGTATGCGTTGGTATACTATAAGCAGAAATGTCAATCTCTTCATTCCGCTTCAGCGCTTCCTGATATATGTACTCATCTATCGTGACTCCATTAACTTCCCCATCTACACTATAGGATTCAATAATAAAAGAAGAGCCGCCGTTTTTCGCAGTTTTTCCTAATGGAGCACCGCCAAACTGATATACGCCGTCCAGCTCTGCCTCTGCTTTCTCAAGCTGCTGAACAGTTTCGACTGCATTTTCCGATACCGAAGCCTCTTCCGGCGCTGTCACGCTGCCTTCCGCTTCAGCATCTGGCTCCTCCGCATCGAACTGTTCTGAATCCTCCGTTCCATTTCCTGTATCATCTGTTTCCGTCTGCTTGGAATCTTCCTGATTATCAGAATCTGCTCCCGTCGGGACTTCTCTTTGGGCGTCATCATCTGACACACCCTCTTCTTGCATTTCCGATTCATCATCTGTCTCAAAAATTTCTTCATCACTCTCGTCATTCACGCCGTTTTCGCTATCTGTGGCATCACTACTGCCATTGTCTACAACAGAATTCTCCTGCACAAATTCTTTTGCCATAGCCTGTAATCCCATCGAACTGACATCTGTCAATGCAACTATCAGACATAGCATCCATGCCAACAATTGTTTTCTTCCTTTTTTCATCCTTTTTCCCTCCCATTTTATAATTTGCAATCTATATATTGCAATTATATCTTTTAAAACATCTAAAATCAATAAAGTGCAACTAATCTATTGCAATTTATTGAGGTGACAATATGGCACAAAAATTAAAGCAAGATATTCACATCGGTAATAATATCCGCAAGCTACGCAAACAGGCCCGTTTAACTCAGGAACAAGTAACTGCGCACCTACAATTACAGGGAATTGAAATTTCTCGTAGCAGTTATTCCCAGATTGAATGCGGCACTTATAATATCCGCATTTCCGAATTGATTGCCTTGGCAGACTTGTTTCAAGTTGATTACAACGCTTTCTTTGAAAATTTAAACCTTCCTTGTTTCACAAAGTAGACTTTCTGAAACACATTCTGTATAATGAAAACAAACTAAACTTTCAGCGATATTCATATTAAAAGAGGCAATTCAAATCTGTTTCACGTTGTCTACAATTTGGAACAATTTTCCCCATTGCTATCCCTATACTCCACGCACCTGCGGTAAAATGTTGTATGATTCATCCCCAAAGTTTCCGCCGCTTTCCGAAGAGAAATCTCCCCATTTACCCACATCCTGCAATATTCCTCAAACCGATCCGGCAGTTCTGCTTTCCGACATCCAAAACGAACACCTTTTAGCTTGGCCGCCGCAATCCCTTCCGCCTGACGCTGTTTTATAAAAGTTCTCTCCGTTTCTGCCACATACGCCAAAATCTGTAACACTAAATCCGAGATAAGTATTCCTGTTAAATCCTCATGTCCGTAATTGGTATTCAAAAGCGGCATATCGATCACCTGTATATCTGCCCCGATATTTTTCGTAATAATCCTCCATTGTTCTAAAATCTCACCATAATTTCTCCCAAGGCGGTCAATGCTCTTGATCACGAGTACATCTCCTCTTTTCAACTTCTTTAATAACCTCAAATACTTGGGTCTTGAGAAATTCTGTCCGGACATTTTATCCATATAAATATTTTCTTTCTTAATCTGCTGTTCCTGCATTGCAAGAAACTGCCTTTCCGGATTCTGATCTTTTGTAGAAACCCGCACATACCCATATCGCTTCATACAAGTCTGCCTCCTTTATAATTTTTT
The DNA here is from genome assembly GCA_947175435.1 of uncultured Lachnospiraceae bacterium. Lineage (GTDB taxonomy): Bacteria > Bacillota > Clostridia > Lachnospirales > Lachnospiraceae > UBA3282. Next base: position 6,453 of record CAMWMS010000064.1, read on the forward strand.
TCATTATAAATTGCAGACCATGAAACAAGTTTTTTGCCTTCTTTCTTTGGAAATAATATGTACTTAAAATAAGTCCATTTAATGCATTATAGCATATGCAGAACTTAAAATGTACTTAAAATAAGTCTTTCAAATTTAGGAGAGTGTTATGGAAAAAGATAAGCATTTAGGATTACGGATAGATTCAGAGACACATGAAAAATTGAAAAGTCTTTCAGAATTTGAGGGACGTTCCATTAATGGAGAGGTTCTATATTTGATACGGCAGGCGATATTGCAGCATGAGCAAACGCATGGGAAATTGAATTAGCCCGTTATCAATTGAAGCAGCTCCGCTCATCATTGAAATAATTACCGCATAACACAAAAAATGTGCCTCATCAGCCCACCATGACTTTTGAGGCACATTCCTTTTTTCAATTAATTATGTTTATTCCTCCGTAGTTTCCTCAGTATACTTCACACCCAGATCAGAGATCGTACCGTCAGCAAGTTTCGCTTCAACCGCCTTATTGATCATATCCAGAAGCTCTGTATTGCCCTTCCGAACTGCGATCGCATATTCCTCAGACTCAAATGTCTCGGAATCCTCCACGATCTTAAGACCTTCATTGTCACTGACATATTTCTGTGCGGTTGCGGAATCGATAACGACTACATCACACTTGCCATTTACCAGCTCCATAACAGCCTCTGTACCTTTTTTGAATGCCTCGTAAGGATAACCCAGATCCTGAACGCATATTTCGCCGGTGTATCCCTGTACAACACAGATCTTCTTATCCGCCATATCGGCTGCTGTAGCAATGTCGGAATCTTCTTTCACGATCATAACCTGTGTCGCCGTATAGTACGGCGTGGAGAAATCAACTGATTCCAGTCTTTCTTCCGTCACTGTCATACCTGCGATCGCCGCATCGATCTGACCATTCTGTAATGCGATAAGCAGGGAGTCAAACTCCATATTCTCGACTGCCGCTGTCATACCGTTGTCTTCGGCGATCTGCTTTGCGATTGCCATGTCGATACCGTCATACTGATCGATCACACCATTGCTTGCAACGAACTCAAAAGGCGGGAACTCAGCATTGGTGCCGAATGTGATAACGCCCTCTGTCTTCGTAACTGACGCAGACTGCTCTGCATCCGCACCAGCTTCATTGTCTGTGTTCGCTGCATCCGCGTTTGTCGCATCCGCTGCTGCGCCTGTGTCTGCCGCCTGATCTGCATTGCCGCCGCACGCTGTCATCATCATAGCTGCAGCCAGCACGAGCGCTGCTACTTTTGTTGTCTTTTTCATAATATTCTCCTCCTTTATTAAAATGTATCCCGGCAACTGCCCATCTGATATGATCAGGCAGTTCCCTATATCTTAAGCCGCTCCGCCTCACGCAAGACACACTCTTCTTCATAGTCCTATTGAAGAGCCTCTCATGATAGACGGACGACATGATACCACTGTAACATAACATCCTGCCGCTGTTTATTTGCTGCGATTTATTACCGTTCATTCGCACACATGCATCGCCGCTCTGATTCGCTGTTACAGAACTTTACTTAAGAATAATTTTGTTCTCTCATTCTTCGGATCATTGAATACCTGCTCCGGCGTGCCGCTCTCCATAACTTTTCCCTGATCAATAAAAAGCACTCTGGATGCCACTTCCCTTGCAAAACCCATCTCGTGAGTAACGATCACCATGGTCATGCCGGACTTAGCGAGATCCTTCATAACATCCAGCACCTCACCCACCATCTCCGGGTCCAGCGCCGATGTTGGTTCATCGAAAAGCATAATCTCCGGATTCATGGCCAGCGCCCTCGCGATCGCAACACGCTGTTGCTGCCCGCCGGACAACTGCACCGGATATGCATCTGCTTTCTCAGACAGATTTACGCGTTCTAAGAGTTCCTGTCCTCTCTTGACCGCCTCGTCCTTCGTCATTTTCTTAAGAAGCACCGGCGCCAGTGTGATATTATCCATAATCGTCAGATGGGGAAACAGATTAAAGTGCTGGAACACCATACCCATCTTCTGTCTGACATGATTCACGTTTACCTTGGGCGCATTGATCATCTGGTCATCCACATAAATCTCTCCCTCAGTTGCCTTTTCCAGCAGATTCAGGCACCTTAGGAAAGTGCTTTTACCGGAACCGGAAGGCCCGATCACAACCACAACTTCTCCTTGCGTGATATGTTCATCAATACCGTCCAAAACAGTCAGATCACCAAATTTTTTATGTAAATTCTTCACTTTGATCATAAGGTACTCCTCCTATCTAACGTCAGATTTACGCAGGCTGATTTCAACTCTGCGAAGTACCAGCGTCAAGATCTTAATCAGTACATAGTATATGACCGCAGTTCCGATCAGCGGCATAAATGCTTTGAAGGTTGCACTTTTGATGAAATCGCCCGCCTTCTGGATATCCATCAGCCCCACATAGCCGACGATCGCCGTCTCCTTGATGAGAACAATAAACTCATTACATAACGCCGGAAAAATATTCTTCACCGCCTGTGGAATGACGATCCTTGTCATTGTTTGAAAGGCATTGAGTCCAAGCGATCTTCCTGCCTCGGTCTGCCCATGATCCACTGAGAGAATGCCGCCTCTGATGATTTCCGACACATAGGCACCGGAATTGATACCAAAAGCAATCGCCGCGATAATCCATTTATTGAGATTGACGTTAGCAAAAACAACAAAATAGATGATCATCAACTGGGTAACGGAAGGCGTACCTCTTATCACGTCCGTATATATTCCACCGATCACCTTCGGCAGTTTCCTCTTGGACAGGTTACACATCGCAATCAGAATACCGATCATAATACCGATAACGACTGCCAGAAGCGAAACCTTGATCGTAACACCGACACCGCTCACCAACAGTTTATAACGGTCTTCTTTGATAAAACATTTATAAAATAAATCACAGAAATTGGAAAACCACTCTTGAATCCCTGTCATCTGTCTTCATCCTTTCGCTTAATTTAACTCGCATTATATCACAAAGAATGTAGGTTGAAAAGCATAAATATAACAAAATTAATGAATAATCTGCATATTTTAATAAAAATATGCATTTTTAAATCATTTTTGTATCATTTTTGCATCATTTCTCATTCACATCTTGCCATTTCCATATCACCGTGCCATACTAATGCATACCATATTAATAATTTGATGTAAACCTTTATATAATAAAAAAAGTAAATTCCTTCGGAATTAGCTTTGTAAATTCCTTTGCAATTAACTTTGGAAATTCCCTCGGAATTAACTTTTAGCTTTGCCCGATACACTTTAACCTTTCAACAAGGAGGATTATCATAATCATGAAAACCCGTATGACAAATAGACGCGACACTGTTGATAAATCCCCATTTCTGCTTAAAAATGGAACTGGGAAAATTGCAGTCTGCACCCTGCTGCTGTATGCGGCAATCTGCTGTACAGCCTGCGGCGCTAACGGATCTGATCCCGATTCCGGAACAAATGATACTGAAAACGGAGCGCAGCAACCGGATGAGACAGCGGACAACAGCCCCGGTCAAACCGATGACGATGCAAATGAAAGCAATGGTGAAGCGGATAGCGCAACCGAAAATGACACTTCTGTCAATATTGAAAAATCCAACATAGACATCCAAATGCAGACGAAAGAAGACAACAAAACAACGGAAGACGGCACGGTATATTTCTACAAGAGCGCTATCTATCCCGTCGTCACCATGGAAGGAAATGCGGAGGCTGCTGATAAGATCAATGCCGACATCCGCTCCCGGATTGATTCTTTTAATGCAAACAAAGAAGTGGAAGACATGGCAGAAGAGATGTTGCAATACTTCGAGGAAGAGGATAATGATTATCCCCTGCTCGGCTACAGTGCGGGGCTGACGTATAAGACCGTCAGAGCGGACAGCAACGTGATCTCTTTTACGCTGACCTATGACTCTTTCAGCGGCGGTGCACACGGCAATTATACAGTGCTAGGAGCCAACTACAGTGCCAAGACCGGCGACCTGATCTCCTTCTCCGATTTGAGCGATGATCCTGCCGCTTTTCGGGAAGATACGTTATCCTATAATCAGAAATTAGCAGGAACCGAATCCTACGCCGAGCGGATGTTTTCAGCCGACGACATTACAAACGGCACGTTAGAGTCCGTGCTGTACGCCGACAACGCATGGTATCTGTCCACCTCGGGTCTGGTCTTCATAAGCGATCCTTACGCCCTCGGACCTTATGCCGCAGGAATTATTGAGTTCATTATTCCCTACAGTGATCTGGCGGATATGGGATTTAAGGATTCCTATGCCTATACGGACAGATTTGTGTTGAAAATGCAGCCGCATGAAACATACACCGCCGACTTAAACGGGGACGGTGCGGAAGACTCTGTTACTTTTTATCCGGAAAACCAAAATGCCGACAGAGCATATGATTACACGCCTCATCTGTTCATTAATGACATGGATCTTGCAGAAGACGGCGATCCGGAAATACAGGAACCGCTCGCAAACCTTATTGCCGCATGGGCGGAAGTCTTTCTCTACGACTTGATCCCTGATGACAATTATATCGAGCTCATGCTTGTAGCCGGCGAGGCAGAAGGCGATGATTACGTTTATTACAGCCACTTCTATCGCTATATGGAAGACGGCTCTCTCATCTACCTCGGCAAAGTCAGCGGCAATGCCGGTGACCCTACCGTTGATGTGTCACTTCTTATATCCGACATGCAATAGAAAATCGAAAAAGAGAAACTTACCGGCGGCGGAAACTCTATATGATTCCGTACCGATTAAAGTTTCTCTTTTATATTTTAACTGATCTCTGCTCTATACTTTTCGATATCGTCTATGACTTTATCGAGTTCTTTTTCCTCTGAAATAAAAAGTCTGGCGGATGCTTCTATGGCAATGTCGCTTACCTGATTATCACGCAGGAAACGCCGTTCTGCCTCATCCGCCTGTCCCACCTTATAAGCATTCACCACATCATTTAAGCTGCCGAAATAATGCATCAGTTCTTCAAATACACTTCCCCTGCCGGAATCTGTCCTGCCGCATTCCTGTTTGCTCCCATCAGCACCGCTCTCCTCGTGGGCAAGACATATCCGGTCGATGACGCTCTCCCCGTACTCCTGCCGCTCCAATTCGCAGACGGCGATCACCTGCATGGACAGCTTCAACTCCCCTGTGATATCCGAAGCCTCCATCAGCACATCCGGCCGCTTCTTAAGCACACCCAGGAAATATTCTTTCGCCCCGTCCAGATCCCCTTGCATAAAATACTCCGCCAGCTTTTCCTTCATCTGCCCCGTCTCGTATTTCTCGGTCGTCATGCCCACCTTGCACTCATATACCTTAAGTCCCTTCACTTCCGTCCAGACAAGCAGCAGGAATTCCGATATAAACCCAAAAACCCGCTTATGATAATCGTCATAACCGCTGGGATCGATCTTCTTTTCCACCTCATGAAAAATAGAAAAAAGCCACGCGGCATACTCATCATACAGTTCCTTAGAGCTCACCATCATATTGCCGAAATAAGTGCCGTTTCCATGCACCAGCCGTTCGAAGGTATCATAATACTCCGGATACATCTGCCGGATCACTTCGCCTGTTGTGACCAGATCAAAAATATTGTAATCGCTTGCATAGCCGTCGAAATAAGAATAATTCAGTTTCAGTTTCTTGGACGTTATAATGTCATAGTCTTTCAGAATCGACAGATAGTCATTTGCATTGAAAATCCTGCCCTCTTCCGTACAAAAATACCGGCGGTAATGGCAAATACCTACATAGTCCGTGGTTCGCACATTCTTCCACACCCAGTATACTCCGGTCAGTTCTCCGTAATAGCAATTCTTCGCAGATATGTTATCTCCCGTATCGTCCCCGGCATAACCGTAGTCCGCTCCCTGTGCGCGTCCGACATGCAGCGGTACGTAGATCGGATCCCGTGGATCCGGAAATTTCTTGTGAGTCATGGTGAAGATTGTAACTGACATTTGTAGCTGCCTCTTTCCTTTTTATTTCAAAACAGTCCGGCACTCGCCTTTCTGACATTTTCATGCCGTAATTCCTATCTTTTTCCATCATAACTGTAAAATGTGGCTGGTGCAAGATTTATAGAGCAAATTGTAGGTTTGAATAGTAAAAAAAGTACATTGAAAAGGTGTTGACTTTTAGTACTACATACAGTACTGTTTAATTATAACGAGGATACATCACATTGCCAAGCGTAGAAAAAATTATTGAAAAAATGAAAAGGCAACCGAATGGTATACGACCTGAAGAAGCAGATAAAGTACTGACAGCTTATGGATACGAAGGCGTTCGACAAAAGGGAAGCCATAAACAATATTTAAACAAAAAGACCGGGGACTTGACCACCATCAAGCAAGAAAGCCCGTTAAAGAAGGTTTATGTAGTAGATATATTAAACAGAATTGGAGAATAAATCTTATTGTGACCGAAATAATAAATGAAAAGGAGTAGTATCGTATGGAAGTTAAAGATTATATGGCTCTGCCTTATACAAGATTGGTTCAGGAATTAAACGACGAAAGCGGGCATTATTTCTATGGCAGGGTCTTAGAGCTGGACGGCTGCCAAAGCACCGGCAGCACCTTGGAAGAATTGTACGAAGATCTCAATGAAGCTATGGAAGGATATATAGAAGTTAAACTAGAAAACAATCTGCCTATCCCAATCCCTGAAAAAACAACAGACTACAGTGGAAAATTCAATGTCAGGCTTCCTAAGTCGCTTCATCAGCGGCTGGTCATCGAAGCTGATAAAGAAGGGGTAAGTCTTAATCAATTAGTATTATATAAACTGGCATTATGAAACAAAAGCTACCGGCCTGTCAAACGCCGGTAGTTTTTAATCTCTTCGCTTATTCTTCAACCTATTCGAGAAATCTCCAGACAAACATCTATTTCACTCCAAACATTTCTGCTATCTCATCATTGCTCTCATCTGTATTATCCGGAATCTTATATTTTCCATTTGTAATTCCTAATGGTATCTTAGAAATAGTTGTTGAATATACCAAGAATATCTTAATAAACACTTAGAAACGTCTGAATTCACTTGCAAAATCACACATCATTGACGGCTTTTTTTCTTTCCCTGAAAATTTTACAAGAGTTACAATGAAAAAACAAACTTCGTCTTGACATTTCTAATCAATATGATATCATAATGATATCAAAAAGAACATTTATCAGAAGCGACTGACTACACGCCGTCAAAATCCAAAGCATACGCGCCACATCGCCGCTTCGGAACGGAGGAGATTATGCAAGAAACTAACTTAGAAGAAAAACTCATTCAGGGCAAAAAGAACGGACTGCCTGTATTACTCGTCACTCTCCTGTTATACGCACTGGCTATTGCAGGAATTATCATCGGCGGCATCCATCTTGATAACGAGACAGCTACCGCTCTCACAACCACCGTCTTTGTCATAGGTCTGCTTTACGTATTCTTTGGCTGGATTCTCTTCTGCGGTCTGAAAGTTTTGAAACCGCAGGAAGCGTTGGTGCTGACTTTATTCGGTAAATATGTAGGAACGCTCAAGGGAGACGGCTTCTACTTCGTCAATCCCTTCTGCGCAGGCGTCAATCCGGCTTCCCACACTAAGTTAAGTCAGAGCGGTGATGTCAAGGGTGTCGGCGGACCTGCCGGTACGCTGGTAATTGCCGAGTCCGGTGTAAGTACCGCTCAGGAAGCTCCTACCAAGAAGCTTTCTCTAAAGATCATGACTTTAAATAACAGCCGTCAGAAGATCAACGATTGTCTGGGTAATCCGGTGGAAATCGGTATCGCAGTGACATGGCGAATCGTAGATACTGCCAAAGCGGTTTTCAACGTAGATAACTACAAGGAATTTCTGTCCTTGCAATGTGACAGTGCGCTTCGCAATATTGTGCGCACCTATCCATATGACGTAGCCCCTAACGTGGATACGACCGGAGACGGCATGGCAGACGAAGGCAGTCTGCGCGGTTCCAGCGAAATCGTAGCAGGCAAGATCCGGGCAGAGATCCAGAGCAGAGTGGAAGAAGCGGGCATCGAAATTGTGGAAGCAAGAATCACCTACCTGGCATACGCACCGGAGATCGCCGCAGTCATGTTGCAGAGACAGCAGGCATCTGCTATCATTGATGCAAGAAAAATGATCGTGGACGGCGCGGTAGGTATGGTCGAGATGGCATTAGAACGGTTGAATGAAAAGCATACCGTAGAACTTGACGAGGAACGTAAAGCAGCTATGGTATCTAATCTACTGGTAGTTCTGTGCGGCAACCATGATGCACAGCCGGTAGTCAATTCCGGAAGCCTTTATTAGAACGGAGGATTTTATGGGCGATTCAGGTAAAAAACAAGTGCCCCTTCGATTATCTGCAAAACTCTATGATGCAATCGCGGCGTGGGCGGAAGATGACTTCCGCTCCGTCAACGGGCAGATCGAGTATCTGCTGAC
>CAMWMS010000065.1 GCA_947175435.1 uncultured Lachnospiraceae bacterium
TCATTATACTATCACGTATACATACAAAATTCCATTAAAATTTTCTTAGTCTCTCTTTTCCCGAAAGCACCTAATTTTCGGGCATTTTTTAATATCTTTTATTCTGCCCTTGACAAATCGTTCTGAAAGGAACGGTGTTCCCTAATCCCGAATCATCTGACTTTATGGGAACTGAATCCGCACCCAAAATGCCGCGTTATAAAAATTTTACACATAATGTAAGATTTTCTCCTCCCGAAAACGGATTATAATGTGAAAGGAGGCATAGAACAATTACTATGAGGGCAAACGAAAACAATTATATCTCTCTGCTTAAGAAGCGAAAAGAGGAAGGCATCCTGTATGTGATCGAAACCTATGGCGGTCTGTTGCAATCTATCGTCCGCAAGCGACTCTTCGCCTATCCGGATAAGGCCGAAGAATGCATGAACGATATTTTTCTGGGGATCTGGACAAATATCGACAGCTTCGATGAATCCAAGGGAAGTTTTGTCAACTGGATCTGCGGTGTCGCCAGACTGGAAACCATCGATACGCTGCGTAAAATTCAGCGTGAAAAAAGTTCGGTCCCGCTGGAAGATGTCGAAGTTGTGCAGGAAGACAGTGAACTGCTTAGGATCGTAGAACGGGAACTTTCAGAGGAAACCGAGGCAATCCTAAGCTGTCTCTCTGAAAAGGACTGTGAACTGTTCCGACGCATTTACATGGATGAGGAAGATCCCGAATCAACCGGACAGGCAATGGGGCTCAGCAGAGACAACGTCTACGTGCGGCTCTTTCGCGGCAAGCAGCGAATCCGCCGGAAACTGGAAGGTAAAAAAACGTGAATGGGAAGCCGGCAAAAAGTCAAATGAACATCTGAAACTAAAAACGATATAAATCTATAAATGTATGAAAACCAAATGCGGCACCAGACAGCATAAAGACAAATGTGACACGAAACCAAATGTAACATGAATGCACGCGTAGTGTAAATGTATATGTAAAGCAAATGCAAATGTAGCATGAAACCAAAAGCGGCACCAAACAACGTAGAAAGGAACTAATATATGAACAAGAAATTCTACCAATTGGCAAATAACCTAACGTCAGAACATCATACAGACTCTAATGTTCAGGCAGCAAGATTAAGTGATCTTGAAATTAAAAAATACAGCGATACCGTTTTAACCCGCATTCGCAGCAATAAGTATAATACCGCCCCTGAAAACCACAATACTACAGACATCCCCAATACAGGCAATCGACGTGCGGCCTCCCACGGCAGACATACTATCCGCAAAACTGCACAATACGCAGTGGCGGCAGCCTGCTTAGCTCTGGTTCTCGGTGTAACCGTATTTAGCAGCGATGTCCATGCCGCTATTGAACATATACGCTGGAGCCTTAGCAGCGCCCTCGGACTCTCCGGAGATTTGGCTGACTATCGTGACATCATCAACACCACTGTCACCGATCACGGCTACATGATCACCCTGCAGGAAGTCATTGCGACAGATGAGAAACTGGTAGTCAATTACACGATTCAGCGCGAAGACGGAGAATCCATGGGAGAGATTCCTTTAATGCCCGACTCCGACCAACTCTACATTAACGGAATGAATGCAACGAACGCCGTTTCCGGCGGCAGCGGATTTATTGACGATGAACACACCATCGTCGGAATCAGCAGTACATTTGACGTACCGGGCATAGATATGGCACAGGAAAACACTTATCAGCTTAAGCTTGGATCCCTGAACAATTATGATTCGGACACCAAAATAAAAGGGACATGGAATTTTTCTTTTACTGCGGACGGCTCTGACATAATCACCGATACGACAACGCTTCCGATCAGTCGGACGTTTACCGTTGCTGAAGGTGTGATCGTTACCCTGGAAGAACTCACTATGAACGAACTGGAACAGCGGATCAGCTACCGTATGGAAGGTTCCACAGATTATCTGCTGCAGCTGACTGCTACGGACTCCACGGGCACACAGGCTCAGTTTGACACGAAGATTTTCCAGGGTGCAAACGGTATCGGTTATATGCAGAATCAGGAAATCATCGATGACGGACGAATCAGCGAATATGCCGAAACCGTGACGATGACGCTGTACGCGGTTGAGATTCCCAAGGAAAGCGGTCGCATGAATGATAACTATGTACAGCTCGGGGAACCCTTCGAGGTGAAGCTGCGCTAATATCAAAAAAGTATTTCAGGCGCTAAAAGGTAGTTACCTTCTTAGCGCCTGTTTTCTATTATGCACGTTGTCAATCCCAACATGCATTTGTATAAGATGCAGATTATTTCATATCACAAAATGTTTCTTTCTTCTCTTCTGGTTCCTCTCAGAACCTGCATATCTACATGATTAATCCTCATACAACAATATGGTCAGATTGTTCGTGCCGAAAGTTCTGCTGAAAGTAACATCCTGTGCCTGCTTCACAATCATTTCTATACCAAGGCTGTCATCCTCCAGCACTTCTCCCCTTTGCAGTGCCTCCGCCTTCTTCTCCCTATAATACGTAATGGGATCAAACAGCCTGCCCGCACACCGCATATGCAGGATGATTTCCTTATCCATCCGTATGATCCGGACATCCGCATATTGCCCTCCCCGATCGGAAAGGCAATGCTCAAATATAATGAGCAACATTTCCTCCACCGCCAGCCCGATGGTCATGGAAATCTTGGACGACATCTCTTTTTCCTTACAGAAAAGAGTGATCTTCTCCGAGGCCTCCGCGGCGGCCGCCCCCGTATTCTCCACTGTAAATGCCAGATACTTCTCCTCTTCCTCATAGCGGTCATCCAGCATAAGCATTCCCTTAAGATGTTCATTCCTCTCGCACTGCGTGCAGACCACAGCCATGTTCACAAGAAGCGTCACACCCTCCGCTGCCACAAAAGACAACCAGATTAGTCCCGGAAGCTGAATATAGGAAAAGCATAGAGCCGACAACACCAGCACTGCAAAACCTCTCAAAAAAGTGAGTATGTTTGCCAGTCCTATCTTTTCCGTCGTAAAGTAGTAAAAAATATAAACATGGTTCATCATCCCCGGTAAAAAGCTGACCGCGAACATAATTACTGCCGGGGCGAGCTGAGGCAGTCCCGTCACGCCAAGCGCAGACCCAATCAGACGGGCAGACAGACAGATGACTGCCGTCATAATGAGAACTACACCGATTCCTTTACGCACCGCCTCACGCACTACCGTCCTCATGCTGATGTTATCTTTTTCACCATAAAAGACTCCGATCAGCGGCGTGATCGTCTGGGCAATGCCGGATATCACGGAATTCGAGAAATTATTGATGGTTCCGATCACCGCAAACACCGTCAGCCCGTCTTCGGAAAGTGCCCGCAGAATAATGTAATTTAACACCATCGTCCGGAAAATATTGCACAGATTATTCAGCGCCATGGAACTTCCCGTCTTCACGATCTGCACGACACTATCTCCCACGCACTTCACTTTTCCGAAGGTAAATCCCGACTGCCTCCCCAGCAGGAGAAACAGCCCGAAGAGATCCCCGCAGAGTGTACTGAAAACAAAAGAAAACGCCACACCGCGCATGCCCAGATCCAACACACCCACAAACAGAGCATTAAACAACAGATCAAGCGCAAACATCATGAGGAACATATAAGTTCCCTGCCTGGGACGCCCGTCCACTTTAAGAAAATTGAACGGATAATACATGAGGGAGACGGAGGTGCCGCCAAACAGCAGTATGTAACCATATTCCCGTACATACGGCTCCGTATTCGTAGTCGCACCCAACACGCGGACAAGCTGCGGAAACAGTGCCAGCCCGATAACAGTTACCAGTACCGAAAGAGCAAGCGTCAGCCAGAGAGCAAGGGTGATATAGGAATCCGCCTGATCTTTTTCATTTCTACCGATACACACGGAAGCATTGGTAGACGCACCTACGTTGATCAACGCTCCCAGCGTGGCAAAAGTAAAATAGATCGGGTTTACGATATTCAGCGCGGCAAGTCCGCCCGCTCCTATGTAATTACCCACGATCACGCTGTTGGCAACGATGGTGACTGTGGTGCCGATTAGCGCGATTACAGAGGGAGCCATATACTTCTGCACGGCTGTCCGTACAAATGCGTCGTTGGTTTCGAAATATCCAGCGCTGTCTTCTGGAGGTGAGATTATGTCCGGTTGTGTGTTTATGTTGATCGGTATGTCGATATTGCTCTGTGCGTTTATGCTGCTCTGTCTGCCTATATTGCTCGGTACATTCAGGCTGCTATGTATGCCTATATTACTCCGTATGTCCATGTTGGCTTGTTCACCTTCCTCTCTATGATTGTTTAAATTGTGTTTGTAGGTTGTTATGAAATTATATATTGTTATATTTAATCTGTCAATTCTATTTTATATATAACACATGTAACACACTTTATTTTTCTATGTCTGGTTTATTCACTCTGAAAATATTTAAATTCACATTGACATATAATTACGGTATAATTACAATATATTTATGGAAAGTATAATATTTGAATGGGATGAAAATAAAAACCAAATCAACAAAGTCAAACATGGAATTGATTTTGAAGAAGCCAAAACAGTATTTTATGACGATGATGCAATTATGTTCGATGATCCAGAACACTCTGTAGATGAAGAACGTTTTCTGATACTTGGCATTACCGAACATGAAAATTTATGTATTGTAAGCCACTGCTATCGCGGTGAGGATAATATCATCCGAATCATTTCCGCAAGGAAAGCAACCACAAATGAAACAAATACTTATATCAAATATGCAGGAGGTGGCATTCTATGAGAGAAGAATATGATATTGAAAACCTGAATCCCCGAAAGAATCCCTATTCCCAAAAGTTAAAAAAGCAGATTACTATCAATATTGACATCGATACCATTGATTTCTTTAAAGAACAAAGTAAAAATTCCGGCATCCCTTACCAAACGCTTATCAACCTATATCTTACAGACTGTGCCAAACAGAAAAAGCAATTGCAGCTTTCTTGGAATTGATGAATATCTTAACACCTACAACATGACACAAACTTCCAAAACACCAAGTTTGTCACATGAATGTTCAAAAAAATCCATGTAAATCTCAACCAAACTACAAGAAGAACATAAAAAGCAGAGCTGCGTCATCACCTGACCACCGCTCTGCTTTTCACATGATATTTGAACGAAGAAAAGTTTTCAAAAATTAATCTCTACTTTCCCCTTGCGCATAACATTCCCATATTGCAAAATAATCCGTACATCTTCTTTTATATTCAGGATAAAACGCCAAAGTCAGCTCGTCATATGTTAAAGCAGCACAATACAATTTATCCGCAATAATATTAAACGTATCATTTTCAGTCTTTACAGGACACATATTTCTGTTTTTCATATAAGCAAGTTCTTCTTCATATCCGTACCGATGATAATTCGTTCCGTACCGTAGATCCCGCAGTACCATCTGCTGTACAAGCGTTTCATTGAGATTGACATTTGCAAGATGACTACTGATCAGGAAATCTTTGCGATAGAGTTTTCCCAGTGCCTGAATCTGAACAAACCAAAACCGATTCACATTTTCAATCGGCCAGTCAGGGTTACTATACTCATCTTCTCTCGGCGGCATATTGATGAAATCCGCGTTATCGTCATATGCGAATTCAAATCCGAAATCGTATCTTATTCCGCTTTTGAATATAATACGATACATATTATTTTCATCAATAAAACACCACCCCAGGCTGTTGTCCGCATTCACACCAAACCGGTCTATACGCTTCATATATTCTGCCGCCGTCATTACATCCCGACCGGAAATCCTCACTGCAACAGACAAGTCCACATCACTGTAACAATCATGATAACTCTTATCCATTGCCTCTCGCAATTTTTCGCTCTTTTCCTCATCTCTCTTAATGATCACATCTCTGATTTTAACACAATCTACTTCCGGAAACAGGAATATATTGTCTAAAAAAGAGCCCAACTCCATTGTTACACTTTCTTTATCAATCTTCATATCTCCACTCCCGCCTGCTCCGATTCAGCTTCTCCGGTTCAGCCGCCTCAATTCCTAATACACCACTCTCACATCATCCTCATTCTTAGGATTGACCATCACAGTCACTTCCTCCAATTCCACAGTGTCAAAAGAAGCAATTTTACCTTCTTTCAGGTTCTTCAACAAAATATCCTTCGCTTCCATCATCAGCGCCGTCTCGTCATTGTTATTCCTCCAATACCAAGAGAATTCAATCCTGTTAGTCTGTTCGTCCAGATATACAAAAGGCTTTGCACGTTTCGCATTATAAGTCACATGAAACCTAACGGTGTTCTCCGGGATACTGCGATCCGTCTGTATGTCCCCCATTCCGGCAACATATGCCCCGCCGGCACCTATGAGCGTCCATCGATCCTCTGCCGGCACAAATGTCACATCAAAATCCTCCGTCTGCATATCCGTCTCACCCAAAATATACTTCCCGCCATATTCAAATCCGCTAAACTCCGTAAACGCCACACCTGTTCCTATCCCGCACAGTAACACCCCTAAACAAAATGCACCGATTAATATTTTATGCTGTCTGCTCATACGCTGCCTCCTTATCGGATTTCTCCGTCATCTCGTCTTTTCCGTATTGATTACCGCTGTCATCTCCATTATCATCTTTCTTCCTGATCAACAGGCTGAATGCTCCGAAGGAAAGGGAACCCAGACAGAGAAGCCCGCCCAGACAGATCATGAAAATCCCTACAAACGGATATCCCTGCGCCAGGAGAACAGGTATCGCACCGACTCCCATCAATACGATCATCGCCATACACGCGCAGAATATGCCAAACAGCAGCCACGCCGCATTCCACATAAGCTTCAGACAAAAGATACAAAATGCGACAAACCATCTCCATGCCATTACTATTCCTCGTCCCACTGTCCTGAAAAATTTACCGATACGCCCCTCCATCTCTTCCGTTCCTTTCCGCTCAGCCCGGCTCTCCTGCAAAGCTTCGCCTGTTTCTGCTTTTCTTCTTGTAAAAGGCCTGCTGCACCAACCGGCAAAAGCACGGCACTTTCGGCCAAGCCATCGGAATCCATTCCCGATTCCCCGCAGGGCGCCTGCCATTACTTCTTTCACACGTCTGCCTGCCCGCCGCCATACAGACTCTCCGCTATTCGCAGTATCTGTTTCCGGATTCAGGCTCCCCGTTGTATTGTCATCTTCCGAAGCCGAAGCGCCGGCAATGCCTGCTTTTAATCCCTGAAAGGTACGCCCTGTACCTGCTCTCAGCCTGGGCATTCTAAGCGAAATACCCTTCTTGCGAAATTCCGGATTGACATGATATGCCTCCAGAATTTCCGCCGCAAGCTCCTCGACCGCACCAAAATCCCGAATAGCCTCTTCCTCGCTCAGCCCTTTCTGAATCTTCATATCAATATGCTGGGCATACTCCGCCAGAATATCTTCCTGCTCCTGATTGTCCAATATACTGAGGTACTCTCTCAGCTCCGATAAAAATTTTTCTTTATTCATGTCCGCCCTTCCCCTTCAAAAATCCGTTGACTCTTGTCTGAAATTCTTCCCATTCCGCCGACAAAGAATCCCGATACAAGATCCCCGCCGCCGTCAGATGGTAATATTTCCTCGGCGGTCCCTCAGAGGATTCCCGCAGATAAGTCTCGAAATACCGCTCATTAGTAAGCCGCTTCAGCAAGGGATATATGGTTCCCTCGTTCACGTCAATCACCTGTGAGACTTCTTCTACAAGCTCATACCCGTACATATCTCTCTGGTACACAGATTCTAAGACGATGAGTTCCAGTACTCCTTTTTTAAATTGTGGATTCATGATGATCCTCCTCTTGTTCTAGTATCAGATTAAACCCACTACTATGTAATGTCAAGTACTAATTTTTTTAAGATAGTATTAAAAAATTCTTAAACCGAAACATATGCCATATAATACACTGATAAATTTTCATAAATTATCATGGTGTTAGCCAATAATTGTGTTGGTGCAATATACAAAGACGGATATTACGTAATTGCCGAAAATATACATACCAACACAGATGTTGACTAACACCATTATCATCAGTTTTTTTATAAGCACATTACATAAAATGTACATAAAGTTACCCTTCACAAGCTAATTTTACATCTTCTATTATCTGAATCCCATGAAATGAAAATGAGCCATTTACTGCACAACTTTCGTGCCATAAACAGCTCAAATTTACATCCTATATTCTTCATAATCGCATCTATATCCTAGCCTCCATCAAATTACTTGAAGAATATCTCTTAAGTCCCCTATAGAATACGCAAACCGCCACTGCCCAAATACAAACAGTATATCCTAATACCCAAAGGAACGCCCCTATATCAAACGCAGCCATAATATGCACCGGATGATAGACCGCCATGCCCACGGGGATGATATAATAAAGCAGGAATCTCGCTTTTCCCCGGAAAATACCATCCGGATATGTGGCAAAACTGATCATACAGTTGAACATGTGAACACCAAACATTTCCGTTCTCACAAACCAGAAAGACATACTTCCCACCAGCAGCCCAAATGCCGTGATGATCAACGCTCCCGTTACCGTAAACAGGAGAAACAAAAACAATCGACCGATACTGAAACTGAAAACACACAGGAGTACTATTCCATATAGAAAATCACCGATTGCCGAAGTTACGGTGACGGAAGTCATGACACTTAACAGCACATTCTTCGGCTGTACCAGATAGGCGTCCAGTTTGCCGCTGACGATCAGTTCATGCAGCGTAAACACTCTTGCAAACAAAATACGCGACAGTCCGAAACTGCTAGCGGTCAGCCCCCACAACAGCATGACCTCCCTCATGGAATATCCGCCGATATCCTCCCTTAAACTAAACAAAATGCTCCACTGTATGATAAATGCCGCATTGTTCAGCATCATAAAAAGAATATTCGTGAGGAAAGTAACCTTATTGACCATTTCTTTCATAATATTGTATTTTACAGAAAGCAGGCATACCCGCAATTGATTTTTAACCGCCGTTGACATACAGTTTCTTAACCCCCTTTCGATAAATCCATAACATCAGCACACTCCCGGCTGCCAGATACATGATCTGTGCCAACAGGATTTCAACACACTTTTCCGTACTGAAATCCACAACCAGTTTTGCCGGTCCGTAGCATACTGTGTAAATCGGCGTCAGTTTAAATAGCACCTGTAATCCATCCGGAAATATTTCAACCGGAAATAATGTTCCCACCACCAGAATCAATTTGTCGTACAGCCACTGAAAAGGAGACGCATCCTCAACCCAGAAAGCCAGCAGACTGATACAAAGTT
The DNA here is from genome assembly GCA_947175435.1 of uncultured Lachnospiraceae bacterium. Taxonomy (GTDB): domain Bacteria; phylum Bacillota; class Clostridia; order Lachnospirales; family Lachnospiraceae; genus UBA3282. Next base: position 9,352 of record CAMWMS010000065.1, read on the forward strand.
TAAAAATCGCATTGATCATAACACCAAACACTGTGCACAGGACAATCGCCGGAAGCGTAATTACTCTAAAATGCGGCAGTCTGCCCACCATTGTCATGCCCATCACTAAGGCAAGAGCCACATACATGGGCATCTGCACACTCCACTCTCCCGTGTATTTTGCCAAAATATACAACGGATAATAGTATGGTTTATTCATCATATAAGCGATATTCCCGCCACGGATATCCATTGACGCCTGCCTCGCTATCGTAGCCGAGCGGGCTCCGAACCAGATCATTTCCGTCATCATGACATACCAGATCATCTGCTCTTTTGTATAACCTGCAATCAATTCCCCGGGAGTTCCGTACATATATTCCCAGAGATTTACAAATACGAAATTTATAATAAAATAACTGACAAACCCCATCGCAATATTAGCTGCATACTGCAGATTTTCCATCAAAACCGACCGATAAATAACCGCGTATTTCCTCATGATTCCAATGTCACCTTCCCCTCTGACCTGTATATCTCCACAATAATATCTTCCAAAGGCATATCCCCGTATTTCAAATGTTCCATGGAATCATCCAACACGATCTGCCCGTCATTTACGATAATGACACGTTTACAAAGCTTCTCAATGTCCCCCACATCGTGACTTGTCAGGAAAATGGTGGTGTGAAGTTCTCTGTTCATCTGTCTGATCAGCGAGCGGACTGTCTCTTTAACCACCGGATCAAGCCCGATCGTCGGTTCATCAAGGAATAAGACCTTCGGCCTGTGAATTAGGGACGCCGCGATCTCACAGCGGATACGCTGGCCCAGCGAGAGATTTCTGACCGGTGTATTGATAAAAGCGCTCAGTTCAAAAAGTTCTCCAAGCTCCCCGATGCGCTCTTCCGTCTCCTTATCCGGAACATCATAGATTGCCCCGAAGAACCGGAAGTTATCGTAAGGTGTCAAATGTGTCCAGAGCTGCTCCTTCTGCCCGAATACAGTCCCGATCTGATAGGCGAGCTGCTTTCGTCTTTTTGTCGGATCAAGCCCCAGTACTTCCACCTTTCCTCCGTCCGGATAGAGAATGCCAGTCAGCATCTTAATGGTCGTACTCTTCCCCGCACCATTTGGCCCGATGAAAGCCAGCATTTCTCCCTCTTCCACCTCAAAAGAAATCCCGTTTACCGCCTTGATTTCTTCCGTCCGCGGACTGAAGATTGCCTTGATGCTGCCACGCATTCCCTTTTCCTTCTGTCTTATCCGGAATGATTTTGATAAATCTTCTACTTTGATTGCCTGCATTGCTGTCTCCTCCCTCGTAGTCTTATGCTTATGGTACGCGTATGAGCAGACTCGTAAGGCTTCGCCTTACTCGTTCGCGTTGCTCATCGTAAGACATATCAGCCCTACGCTCGTGCAAGCACGGCTTCGGTCTTATATATCTTCCGACTCTGCTCATACGCGCAAAAAAGAACCGCTCTGCTACATACACCTTTGTGTATATACCATGCGGTTCTCCTATCTTCTATCCTGATTACCGCATAGCCAAATAAGACTTTCCGTCTTACGGCCATGCGCTTTGTCGGCTTTCCGCCGCCCTCAGGCTGTGACCGTAATCTGAAAAATCTGCTGCACTCGAATAAACATTGTGGATAGCTTTGTACTAATGTTAAACATATTCTTATCTCCGTTTCAAGTTTTCAGATAACGTATCACAGTTTTTTATAGATGTCAAGCATCTTTTTATAAAAATATTACCTAATTTATTTGCCGAGAATTTTCATACCCACTCTTTAATAAAAAATGATCCGGATTAATCTACGAATACCGCGAAATATACCAGACCTCTTTGAAAATTCTTCAAGTTAACGTAAAAACATTTATTGTATTTACCATAATTCCCATGTTAGAATACTCCACAAGGACAATCGTGTTGCAGGGTGAGCTGACCTTCTATTCTTTTAGGAATGGAGGTGACGCCTATGGAAAATCGTTTCAATTTTAAGGATTTAATGACCTTTGGTCTTTTCCTTTTGGCGCTGCTTACATTCGTATTTACGTTCTGTAAGTAACGCCATACATAGAAAAACCACCCCTAAACTTTGGCCAAGCGACGGGGTGGAATTTCTATCCTAACCTAGGTCAACCCACCTTGTGGGCGGTTGTTCCTTCTATATTTTTAATATAGCATATCTTCAATCGATTTACAACAATCAATTTTACAGCGCCTACTCCTTATCATGGATCTCACTATGCAGCTCCTGCAACGATTTCACTTCACTGCTGTTATGCGTCTTCAGATAATGGATTCCCTCGGCAGTCACTTTCGCAGCGGCAACCGTCGTGATATAAGCCGCTTTTGCCTTGATCGCCGCTTTCCGCAGATAGCTGTCGTCATGCACGCTGTCTTTGCCTACAGGCGAATTGATGATCAGGTCAAAATCGCCGTTGGTGATCATATCCCCCACGTTCGGGCGGCCTTCGTACAGCTTTTTCGCCTTCGTTGCCGGAATGCCCGCCGCCGTGATCAAATTATAGGTTCCTTCCGTAGCCACGATCTTAAAACCGTCCTCCGCAAGGCTCTTCGCCACCTCCACGACTTCATCCTTATCTTTTTTATTAACAGAAATCAGCACTGTTCCCTCAAGCGGCAGCTTCGACTGTACCGCCTCCTGTGCCTTGAAGAACGCTTCGCCGTAAGAGCGTGACAGGCCAAGCACTTCTCCGGTGGAACGCATCTCCGGTCCCAGAATGGGGTCCACTTCCGGGAACATATTGAAGGGGAACGCCGCCTCCTTCACACCGTAATTAGGGATCACCTGCTCTTTCAATTCCCTTATCGGTGAAGGACGCCCGGTAATTTCCGAAGTAATAATATCCGTTGCAAGGGGCACCATACGGATATTGCAGACCTTGGATACCAACGGTACCGTACGGGATGCTCTCGGATTCGCTTCCAGCACAAAAACTTTTCCATTCTCAATAGCATACTGCATGTTCATAAGTCCCTTAACATGCATCTCCTCCGCAATCTTTCTGGTATACTCCTTGATCGTCTCCACACTTTCCGCCGGAATATGTACGGAAGGAATGATGCACGCCGAATCTCCGGAATGAATACCGGCAAGCTCGATATGCTCCATCACCGCAGGCACAAATGCATGAGTTCCGTCACTGATGGCATCCGCCTCGCATTCCAACGCATGATTCAGGAAACGGTCGATCAGAATCGGCCGGTCAGGGGTCACACCTACCGCGGCATTCATATATTCCGTCATACTCTCATCATCGTAAACCACTTCCATTCCTCTGCCGCCAAGTACATAGGAGGGACGAACCATCACCGGATAACCGATTCTTGCCGCGATGGCAAGCGCCTCTTCCACCGTGGTCGCCATTCCCGACTCCGGCATAGGAATTTCCAGTTTCTCCATCATGGCGCGGAACTGGTCACGATCCTCCGCCAAGTCAATGACAGAAGGTGACGTTCCCAGAATCCTGACACCGTTCTTCTCCAGTTCGGACGCAAGATTAAGAGGCGTCTGTCCGCCGAACTGCGCGATCACGCCGAGAGGTTTTTCTTTCTTATATATGCTCAAAACATCCTCTAAGGTAAGAGGCTCGAAATACAGCTTATCTGAGGTGTCGTAATCGGTAGACACCGTCTCTGGATTACAGTTCACGATAATCGTCTCGAAGCCCAGCTTTTTCAGCGCCATGGCTGCATGCACACAACAGTAATCAAACTCGATTCCCTGTCCGATACGGTTCGGTCCGCCGCCAAGGATCATGATCTTCGGCTTGTCCTCATTGATCGGATTTTTGTCCGGTGCGTTGTAGGTTGAATAGAAATATGCGCTGTCCTGCGTTCCGCTGACATGAACGCCTTCCCAAGCTTCTTCCACGCCCAGCTCCAGACGGCGGTTACGGATATCCTCCTCGGGAATCTCCAGAAGCTGGCTTAAATATTTATCGGAAAAACCGTCTTTCTTGGCAGTGATCAGCATTTCATCCTGCAGCATGCTGCCCCTGCATTGCAGAATCGCCTCCTCTTCCTCAACCAGCTCCTTCATCTGTTCGATAAAGTAAGCCTTCACCTTGGTGATCTCATGGATCTCCTCTATCGTTGCGCCTTTGCGAAGTGCCTCATACATCAGGAAATGGCGCTCACTGGAAGGGGTGATCAGCCTTCTGAGCAGTTCTTCTTTGGACAAAGTGTCAAAATCCTTCGCATGTCCCAATCCGTAACGTCCTGTCTCGAGAGAACGAATTGCCTTCTGGAAAGCTTCTTTGTAGGTCTTGCCAATACTCATGACCTCACCCACGGCGCGCATCTGGGTCCCCAGCTTGTCCTCCACGCCCTTAAACTTCTCAAATGCCCAGCGGGCAAACTTAATAACCACATAATCGCCGTCTGGCACATATTTATCCAATGTTCCGTACTTACCGCAGGGAATATCCTTCAGAGTAAGACCTGCCGCCAGCATGGACGATACAAGCGCGATTGGAAATCCCGTCGCTTTAGAAGCCAATGCCGAGGAACGCGAAGTACGGGGATTGATCTCAATGACAATGATCCTGTCCGTCACCGGATCATGGGCGAACTGCACGTTCGTACCGCCGATCACCTGCACGGATTCTACGATCCTGTAGGCCTGCTCCTGCAGCTTCTTCTGGCACTCTTCCGAAATGGTCAACATCGGTGCAGAGCAGAAGGAGTCTCCCGTATGTACACCCAGAGGATCAATATTCTCTATAAAGCACACGGTAATGATGTTATTGTCCGCATCACGCACCACTTCCAGTTCCAGCTCTTCCCATCCGAGAATGGATTCCTCCACCAGAACCTGCCCTACCAGACTGGCCTGCAAGCCTCTGGCACATACCACCTGCAGTTCTTCCTTGTTGTATACCAGACCGCCGCCGGCGCCGCCCATCGTATACGCAGGGCGCAAAACTACCGGATAGCCCAGCTTCTCCGCGATAGCAAGCGCTTCATCCACAGAGTACGCCACCTCACTGCGGGCCATCTCGATTCCGAGCGCATTCATCGTCTTCTTAAATTCAATACGGTCTTCTCCGCGCTCGATGGCATCCACCTGTACGCCTATGACCTTCACATTATATTTATCAAGAATACCTGCCTTATTTAATTCGGCACACAAATTAAGCCCGGATTGCCCTCCTAGATTAGGTAGCAGCGCATCAGGGCGTTCCTTTGCAATAATCTGCTCTAAACGTTCTACATTAAGCGGCTCAATAT
>CAMWMS010000066.1 GCA_947175435.1 uncultured Lachnospiraceae bacterium
GTCCCGCATCATATGCTGTACTATGATTCTTTTCGTAGGGATGAAATAATTCTTTCTCACTTCTTAAGCAAAATGCCTCTGATAATAGCCAATCCGCATTCTTAACATAATCCTCACAGGTCTCATGACATGGTTCATCGCCCAAACACACCAAGGTCAATACTTTATCATAGTTACTGATAACAGCCCTGAATCCTAGCTGTGCCTTCTTGGTAGAATTTATATTTATGGCCTCAAATTCTATTCCGCATTCCGTAAATTTATCTTCTCCGTTTATCGAAATCAGCTGAATCTGTTCGCTCAATGAATCATTTAATAAAAAATCGCAATTGTATTTCAGGTAGTTCAAGTTTTCTGCAAATCCATATACATTAAAGCAACCGTCGTATTTATTATGTTTTATTAATGTATTTATCTTTCTCAACACCCAGATCCCTCCAAGGATATGGTCGGTATGTGCATGTGTAATGAATAACGCCCTTATCTTTGACCAGTCAAGACCCGCTTTTTCCACCTGTGTTAAAATGCCGTTTCCGCCGCCTGCATCTACCATAATAGATCCTTGATCGCTATCTATGACAAAACATGTATTGTAGCATTTTGTTACCATTGCATGTCCTGTTCCCAACATCACTAATCTCACCATTGCTATATCCTCCAAGTTATAGTTCCGTGGTTTAAACATCTTTTCGATAGTCAAAATTCATCATTCGTCTACCGGAAATGACCAACCTTTCAGAAGGTCATTGTACACGGAACTTCCATCAAGAATCGTTCCAAACGTATCAACCCAATACGGCATATAACCGCACCTGTTCGCTACCATCTGTGAACCGATATTTGTTACAGAAGCAGAATAGAATGGAACGATACTTCGTGCCAGTAATTCTCCGGTCAATCTCTTCACCAAATATGTCCCCAATCTGGCATTTCTGTACTCTTCCTTTACATCTACCCCTATTTCCCATACGCCATTTGCCGATGATTCTGCGGCACCTGCCACTCCGATTATTCTATTATTGTCTCTTGCAATATATACAGCCTTGGTTGACGTAGAACCATTTTCATCAAATGCCAAAGAATTCTCAAAACCGGTTAAACCGACCAGCGATAAAATTTCTTTGTCATAAAGATACTCATATTCATAATCCGGCGATACTAATGTATCTTCTGTACCGTCAGCATTTGGAACATAATGTATTGTCTGACCGTAAACCAATGGAACCTCAAAAATTTCATCTCTATTTTTATCTTGTAAGAGTTGCCGCACCTTAGATTGTATATTCTTCGATGTACAGACTACAACACAATTTCTATATGCCAATATTTTAATATAAGATTGCACTGCTTTACAATTAACAGAATATATGATTCCCTTTTCATTTAAGTCTTTTAAACTGCAATAATATTCCTTTGACAGTAATTCTTCAATTTTATTTTTAATAATATTTTTCATAATCATCCTTATACCTTTCAACCTATTTTCTTATATGTGTTGCATGTGCGTTCGTGATTTTCCCTTAAGTGACATTATAATCCTCCCACCCCGCATTTCCAAATAATTTTTGATATTTCTCATAAAATCGCTATATGCGTAAAAATTTTCAAGGACCATGTTTCCATAGTCCTTGAATGTTGTGTCACTGCAGTGACGTTATCTATTTCGTCTATGTAAGAGTGTCCGTATTTTTCCTTCTGTCCTTGTAATCATTATTGTTTAAAAGGCAGCTACGAAATCCGCGTCATCCTATCCCCGGATTTCATAACTGCCTTTTTCACAATCCCTATAAATAACCTCGTATATCCGCTATCAGCTTTTCCTCCAAATGAATCAGCTTCTTTGCGATATCTTTGGACTTCTCATCCGCCGCCTTATACTGATTCAAATACTGGTTAAGCGATTTCACGCCCATGTTACACCCGTCGGTCATCAGATCCGCGATTGTCTGATCTGATTCATGCATGACCAGCTTGACATTTGTCTTAAGCCATGACATGCTCTTCGCCATAGGATTCGGCTCCTTGCCGTCGTCATGATATTTCTCCAGAAGCTGCTGTATCTCATCTTTAAGCTTGATGTGTTCATCTTTGCAGTGAGTCAGACACTTCTTAAAATCTTCACTGCTCACATAATCAAGCACATCATCAATCGAATCAACACCCATCTTCACTCCTGCATCACATTCCCGCAATAATTTTATGGTATCCTGCTCTATCATTCCCTTGCCACTCCTTCGTCTGTGTATCGGGTCCGGTTCAGGCAAATACCTGACACCCGAATCTGTATGATAGAATCAGTATGCGCAATCAGCGGATTTTTATGCATACAACCGGGAAACTGTATTCATATTCTGATAAACCGCCTAGTAGTTCTGTGCGCTGATCTCAAAATATGCCTGCGGGTGTGCGCATACAGGGCATACCTCGGGAGCTTCCATGCCAACCACGATATGTCCGCAGTTACGGCACTCCCATACCTTGACTTCACTCTTCTTAAACACTTCCTGCATCTCCACATTGTGAAGAAGTGCGCGATAGCGTTCCTCATGGTGTTTCTCGATCTCGGCTACCATACGGAATTTTGCCGCCAGTGCAGGGAATCCTTCTTCCTCTGCCGTCTTGGCAAAGTCAGCATACATCTCTGTCCACTCATAGTTTTCGCCCTGTGCTGCTGCCGCCAGATTCTCCGCCGTACTTCCGATTCCGTACAGCTCCTTCACCCATATCTTAGCATGTTCTTTCTCATTATCTGCCGTTTCCTGGAAAATCGCTGCAATCTGTTCAAATCCTTCCTTTTTTGCTTTGGATGCAAAGAAAGTATAGTTATTTCTCGCCGTTGATTCTCCCGCGATTGCCGCCTGCAGATTCTTCTCCGTCTGTGTACCCGCATACGGGCTCTTCTTTTCCGTCTCCGCCATAATGTTTTCCTCCATTTCAGGTGTAAGACTGACTAATCGTCAATCCGTTTCGCTTTTATTATTCCGCAATTAATCCAAAAATTCCACGCGTCCGGTATCAATGTGATATACGGCGCCGCATACTTTCAGTTTATCCGCATCCGTCAGTTTTAATCCTTCTTTAATGCGTGTAACACTTCTCTGTACATTCAGACAGCTTGCCTTGAACTCATCCTTCTCTTCTCCGATTGCCGCCTTGATTTCATCGGTTATGTATTTCACGAAACCTGCCGGTTCACTGCCGATCGTTGCACCTACAGCGCCGCAATGTGTATGTCCCAATACGACTACCAGATTGCTTCCCAGATGATCCGCCGCATATTCTACGCTTCCGAGCTGATGATTGTCCATCACATTGCCCGCTACGCGAATGGTAAACAACTCTCCGATGCCTGCCATAAAGATACTCTCCGGTATTACTCTGGAGTCAGAGCAGGTGATCACGATCGCATAAGGGCTCTGACCCTCATCGCAGGTCTTCTGTCTGATCTTAGGTGAGATATCTCCCGTGTTGCTCTCAGCCTCTAAATAACGTTTGTTTCCTTCTTTTAATTTGTCCATTGCCTCTGTTGCAGATAAATTCTGATGTTCCATAGTCTGTTTTCTCCTTTCCGTCTGATAACCCCGTTCTGATCCTCGATCATGCGGCGTTATTTCACTCATTTCTTTTGTTTGAAGTATATCATAAATCAGCAGTGAAATCATCTGCTAAATATTATTTACGCATATTTTGACAAAGACCGCCAACTGATATGATTCGCTGCATATCCTCTCTATATCACTGGGAAATCGCTGCCGTTGCTTCCTGCAGCCACTCCAGTTCTTCCCCAGCAAAATAAGGTGCCAGCGCCTCGTACACTTTCCGATGATAATCGTTCAGCCATTGCAGTTCCCGCTCCGTCATCATTTCCGGCAGGATGGCATCTCTATCAAAAGGAACCATGGTAAGAGGTTCCAGATACATAAACTGTCCGTACTCGTTCTGTTCTCCTTTGCGGCACAGCACAAGATTCTCATGCCGAATGCCGAATCGCCCTTCCAGATATATGCCCGGCTCGTTAGAGATCACCATGCCCTCTTCCAAGGGAATGCTCTGCGTGTTCTCCGAAATACGCCAATGAATCCTCTGCGGTCCCTCGTGCACTCCCAGAATAAATCCCACGCCGTGTCCGGTGCCGTGATTGTAATCCAGTCCCTCTTCCCACAAGGGTTCTCTCGCCAGCACATCCAGATTCTGCCCGCATACGCCATCCACAAACTTCGCCGCTCCTAACGCCAAATGTCCCCGCAGTACGATCGTGTAATATCTCTTCTCTTCCTCTGACACGGTGCCTATGGCTATTGTCCGGGTGACATCCGTGGTGCCTTCCTGATAGTGTCCTCCGGTATCGGCGAGGCAGAAACTTCCACTCACAACTTCCACATCCGTCTGTTCTGTGGGTTCATAGTGCACGATGGCTCCATGAGCGCCATAGGCGATAATAGGTGCGAAACTTGCCCCCAGATAACCTTCCATCTGTGCGCGGAATGATTCCAGTTTCTCAGCGGCACTCATCTCGGTAATTCTTCCCTTGGCCGCGCCTGCTTCTGTTTTCAGCCATCGGATCATCCTTGTTACCGCCACGCCGTCCTTGATATGCGCCGTGCGTATATGTTCCATCTCCCGGGGCGTCTTCACCGCTTTCATGAGTACAATAGGGCTGGGTTTATCAATCCGCTCTGTACTCTCCGGCAGACTGTTTAGCAGGCTGTAGCTTACGGCCGCGCTGTCAGCCCATACTTTACTTCCTACCGGAATATCATGTATAACCTGTTCTATCGCGTCATAGGGCTTGACCGAAATCCCCGTCTGCGTTAATTTCTCTCGAATCTCTTCCGACAAAATCTGTTCATGGACACAGAGCACTGCACTCTCCTGCGTCACCAGCATATATGCCAGAAAAACAGGCGTATACTCGACATCATTGCCGCGCAGATTAAGCAGCCATGCGATCTCATCAAGAGCCGTGACAAGCAGGAAATCCGCCTGCTCTTCATCCATCTTTTCCCTCACATCACGAAGTTTCTCTTCTCTGCTTATGCCCGCGTAGGTGACATCCACTTCCCATACCGGTTCCTTAGATATGTCCGGACGATCCGCCCACACGCGGTCCACCAGATCTTCTCCGCCCGCGAAGGTAATCTGCTTAGAGTCAGTCTTTTCCGCAATTTTATTTACAAAATCAGATGTGACGGTTCGTCCGTCAAAACCGATCACGCTTTTTTCTTCCAGCTTGTCACATAGATACTCCTCAATCCTGGGCACGTCCGGCTGTCCCGACTTCATCAGCGTAATCGGACTGTCTGCAAGCTGCGCCGCAGCCTGTATGAAATATCTGCCATCCGTCCACAGCGCCGCCTCTTTAGACAGAACGATCAGGGTTCCCGCTGATCCGGTAAACCCTGACATATACTCTCTCGTCTTAAAATATTCTCCCACATACTCCGACCCGTGAAAATCATCCGTCGGAATGATATAGGCAGCAAGATTCCTCTCCTGCATCAGCTCCCTGAGAGCCTTTAATTTATCCGCAATCTTCATCATTGATAAACATCACCTTTCCAAGACTTCTGTTATATTCTGATCAACTCATACTGATCCGTTCCCAACCCGATCTTCACCGCATGTGCGATACAGCTCTTCCACTCCGTATCGGGATGCGTCATATGGAAATGGTCGTGTCCTTCTTCGTTACCGTGTTCTTTCAGGTTCTCTCCCAAAATACTACTCTCCACCGGTGTCATCTGATTGCACAAATCCGCACATGCCTGATCCAGCGCAACCGGATCAAAAGAAGCTAACATGCCCACATTGGGAATGATCGGAATATCATTCTCAGCGTGACAGTCGCAGTTCGGCGATACATCGCAAATCAGGGAAACATGGAAGCAGGGACGATCCTTACAGACTGCCAGACTGTATTCCGCCATCTTATAATTGAGCACTGCAATAGAATCAGCAAAGTCCGCGGCAATCGCATCCTTCGGACAAACCGCCAGACAGCGTCCGCATCCTACGCACTTATTATGGTCAATATGCGCTTTTTCATTCTCGATCACTGGTGCACCATGGGCACAGATCCTGTCGCATGCGCCGCAACCTACACACGCTGCACTGTTTACGCTCGGCTTACCATCACAATGCTGCTCCATCTTACCCGCTCTGGAACCGCACCCCATACCAATATTTTTGAGCGCACCGCCGAAGCCCGCCATCTCATGTCCCTTAAAATGTGTCAGCGAAATGAAAACATCCGCATCCATAATGGCATGGCCAATCTTCGCCTCTTTCACATACTCCCCGTTAATTGGTACGATCGTCTCGTCAGTGCCTTTTAGTCCGTCACCGATGATGACATGACAACCTGTCTGATAAGGTGAAAAACCGTTTATGTAAGCCGTCTCCAAATGATCCAACGCATTCTTTCTGCTGCCCACATAGAGCGTATTGCAGTCCGTGAGATATGGCTTGCCGCCCAGTTCTTTGACATAATCCGCCACCACTCTGGCATAATTCGGCCGCAGAAATGCCAGATTGCCGTATTCGCCGAAGTGAATTTTGATTGCCGCATATTTATCCGTAAAATCAATCGTCTCGAATCCGGCCGTCTTCATCAGACGATGCAGTTTCTGTAACAGATTCTCATGTTCCGTTGCCTTAAATGTTGTAAAGTATACGTTTGCCTTTCCCATATTCAGTCTCCTTTTCTTCTCATACTAATCGAACATCTTAAACCGCTCACTTATGACCGCATACTGCTCTTTGATCTTAAGGTACAGCCCGATCGTACTCTCTTTCTCTTTCTCAAACTCCTCTATGATCTTGTCATAGTTGCGTTCCAGACTGGTTACCACATTCCTGTTGATCTTGCCCCTATCCGCATCGCCGTTCATGATCTCCAGTATCTTTTCCTTGCTGAACGCGTCCTTGTAGCTTCGCTTACCGTGCAGAGCGCTTAAAATATCTGCCACCGCGATAATCTGCTGTGCCAGCGTCAGGTCTTCCGCCTTCAGCCCCTTATGATACCCTGTGCCGTCCAGCTTCTCGTGGTGCCTTACCGCAATCTGTAATACCGCGTCATCCACGACTCCTTCCAGAATCATCTCCGTGATACGCACATGCGCCTTCATGATCTTCATCTCGTCATCATTAAGACGCCCCGTGGATTCCAGTATGTTGAGCGGGATCGCAATTTTGCCCAGATCATGCAGGAGCGCGCCGTAATGCAAGTCTCTTAAGTCCTTGCCGGACAGTCTGGCCAGTCTTCCCAGCTGCTCCGCGAAATGCACCGTAGCTAACGTGTGGATCACCGTATGCTCACTTCTGAAATCAATGGTATACACGAGCATTTCCAGAAAGCCTCTCTTATACTGTTCGGAGAACGCACGCTTCGCTAACAACACATCCAGTTCTTCCCTGTATTTACCGTTCACCAGATTCTCCGTGATACCGTACCGCTCCTCCGCCTTGTGGAAAAGGTCAAGCGCAGCGCCGGAGAACTTGATATCGCGGTACTTCGCGAAATATTCCGGCTCCAGCCTCTCGTCTTTCAGATGCAGGAAAGTATCCATCTTGTCCGCCAGACTGAGCAACTCGATGATATGCAGGTAACGGCTCTGGATCAGGTTTTGCCTGTTGTAATCCAGATGATGATACAACACCACCTCCGCCCTATCCCCCACGGGTGATAAATATTTTAAAAACAGAAACCCATAGATGGAATGGGGCCACAGATTCTTCGTCTCAAAGTCACTCACGTTCTTGACGTTATCTTCTTTATAAAGTCCGATATCGTGCAGAATGCCCAGCATGGTATAGTCCACCAGTTCCTGCTCCGTATAGTGCTGCTCCGTGTATGTATTCTCATACTCCATCATTTTATAGAGGATATAGCCGGTAATCTCCCCGTGATTCATAATCTTACTGTTAATGATACCAAGGGTTTTTCTGATAATCTCGTTGACATCTTTACTACTGATTACACTCATTCGTATGTCTTTCCTTTCCTATACTTCAAACAGCGTTCTTTACCGCTACCGTAACACAGTTATAGCCATTTTAACATTTTTTCGTTCTTCTGTCCCCTGTTTCTTTGAAATTTATTTCCGCAATTTTATTTCTTGATTTTTTTATCCGGATTTTTTCCCGATTTCCCATATTTTCCTATTTGCAAACGTATGTTCGCGTGCTACAATAACAGTAAATTTGCTTCGCAAATTAACTGTGAATAAATCTGCGAAGCAGATAAACCTTGCGAGATTTGCTTTGCAAACTCGAAAATACGCCAGAGAATTTCCTATCGCAAAAACATGTGACGAATACGGATACGATATTGTTTGAAAGGGGCCGGTTAATATGGAACAGCAACGTACTTATCTGTGCATTGATTTAAAATCTTTCTATGCCTCCGTGGAATGTGTGGCACTGGGGCTTGATCCTATGACCACTAACCTGGTAGTGGCAGATCCGGAACGTACCGAGAAGACGATCTGCCTCGCCATCACGCCCGCTATGAAAGCGCTGGGTATCAAGAACCGCTGCCGCCTCTTCGAGATTCCGAAGAACGTCAAATATCTGATCGCGCCTCCACGCATGCAGAAATACATTGACACTTCCGCAGATATTTACGCGATTTACCTGAAATATATCGCCAAAGAAGATATCCACGTATACTCCATAGACGAAGCGTTCATGGACGTTACGGACTATCTTACGCTGTACCGGCTGTCCGCCCGCGAACTCGGACAACGGATCATGGAGGACATCTACCGTGCCACCGGCATACGGGCAACCTGCGGCGTGGGAACGAATCTGTATCTTGCCAAGGTCGCATTGGACATCACTGCCAAGCACGCCGCTGATTATATCGGAGAACTGGATGAGGAAAGTTACCGCCACAGTCTATGGAATCACAGGCCCCTCACCGATTTCTGGCGCATCGGCTCAGGCATTGCAAGACGTCTGGAGCCCTACGGCATCCGCACCATGCAGGATGTCGCCGAGGCTGACGAGGATCTCCTATACCGTCTCTTCGGGATTGACGCAGAGCTTCTCATTGATCACGCATGGGGACGCGAGCCTGTCACTATGGCCGATATCAAATCCTACCGCTCCCACACCAACTGTATCGGCAGCGGCCAGGTACTCGGCTGTGACTATTCTTTTGAAAAAGGTCTGCTGGTTGTAAAAGAAATGACGGATCTGCTCTGCCTCGATCTGGTGGATAAGAATCTGATTACCAAATCCGTCACCCTGCATGTCGGTTACTCCAACCGACTGAACGTTCCGTCCGCCCACGGCACAACGACGCTGCCCGTGGAGACGAATTCCGACCTACTGCTCATCCCCGCCGTGACAGCACTTTATGAACGAATCGTCAACCCCGGATACGGTATCCACCGCGTCAACATCACCTGCAACAATGTCATGCCCGAAGAATACCATCAATATCATTTCTTCGTGGATGGGGAAGAACTGGAGCGCAGCCGCAAGATTCAGCAGGCAGTCCTGACCATCAAGAATAAATTCGGCAAGGACGCCATTCTGAAAGGCATGAACCTTGAAGAAGGCGCCACCACAAGAGAACGGAATCATCAGATCGGAGGACATAAAAGTGGCGAGTAAACCTAAGAGTAAAATGCCGATAGAAGAACGGGCCAAGCAGTTCATGCCTTTTGCGGCATTGAAAAACCTGCCGGAAGCGCTGGCCGCCAAGGAGAAAATCACTGTGCCGAAAATAGAATTATCCGAAGAGATGGCCGAAGAACTGGACCGGCAGATGCACATACTTACCAAAGGGCAAATGGCTGCCGTCGTTTATTTCCATAAAGACGAATACATTAAAATAACCGGCATGGTCGCCCGCATAGACGAAACCAGCCGGATTCTGCAGATTGTAAATACGAAAATCAATTTTGATGATATCCTTGAGATCGCATTCCCGGATCAGAATATCTGATGCCGGACTATACAGCACTTGAAACGCCCGCTTCCAATTCCAGCAGATACCTCTTCGCTTCGATCCCGCAGGCATATCCGCTGATATCCCCGTTCTTGTGGATCACCCGATGGCAGGGAACCATAATCATGATCGGATTGCGATTATTCGCCTGCCCCACTGCCCGCTGCGCCTTCGAATTGCCAACCGCGGCGGCGATATCCTCATAGCTTCTGGTCTCGCCGTAGGGAATCTTCTGCAGCTCGTTCCAGACTCGCTGTTGAAACGGGGTTCCCTCACAACCGATGGGCAGATCAAACTGCCTTCTTTTGCCTTGAAAGTATTCGTCCAGCTGACGACACGCTTCGTTAAGCAGAGTGGAATCGGATCGCTGTTCACAAATATTGTCTGTTTCCTCCTGATACAGATTAAGGTTTGTAATTTTTCCGTTTTCTTCTCTGATGCACAGTAGTCCGATGGGACTTTGATAAAAGCGTTTTGTTTCCATGTTTCAGCTCTCCTTTGTTTTCCTGCTCTGTTCCTTTCTTACTCTGGCAGCTACCCTCCTATCATATCACAGCTTATTCAAATCTTCATATTTTCTTAAATATTTTCTTTGAAAAAATCCCTTGACGTGCGCAGACTATTGTGATAGTCTACATGCAAGAGGCAGACTATTACGATAGTCTATCCTCAAAATACACTCTATTGCAATAGTCAAGAAAATGTTATCAGCGCAGACACATGCGCAGAAATGAGGATTGCCATGAAACTGTTTGACTCAGAATTAAAAGTGATGGAGGTCTTGTGGGAACAAGGCGCCAAGCCCGCCCGTGAGATCGTGGATATTCTGTCCGAAAGTATCGGCTGGAACAAAAACACAACCTATACCGTCATAAAGAAATGTGTTGAGAAAGGTGCCATAGAGCGCGAGGAACCTAATTTCCTGTGTAAGCCGCTTGTCACGAAAGACGAGGTGGCGCAGAGCGAGACCGAACAGCTTATCGACAAAATGTTCGGCGGTTCCAGCGAACTATTCTTCTCATCTTTTCTCAAAAACCAAGGAATTTCCGAGGCGGACGCCACACGTCTGGCCCAGATGATCAAGGAGGCGAAATAATATGCTGCATTTTGGAATGAATATGCCCTTTATCCTGATGATGTTCTACGGAAGCGTGATGATCCTAATCGTCCTGCTCTTCCGCACGCTGTTAAAAAAGAAACTGCCGAAATTTGTTTTTCCGATCCTATGGTGCGTAGTGCTGGTACGTCTGCTTGTACCTATTTCCTTAAGCAGCCCGCTCAGCATCAAAGTGTCCGGAGATTCCCCTTTATCATCTGCTGTAGAAATAATCAATGCGTTTGGGGCAAATATCGCTGACACGGTAATCACTACTTATAATGAAGCAGTTACAGAAGATATCACTGCCGGAACCGCTTCCGTAACAGAGCCGGTAAAAAATCTCGTAATCAGCAATTCCAAACTGAATACCGCTTCCCAGACAACTGCCATAGAAGATTTCATATATGAATCTCCGCAAACGTCAATCACAGCTGGAACCGGCACAGAAACTTCGATGGTTGCCTATGATTATCTCAATGCTTACGCCGAGGATTCCGGATTACTATATGTTTTTCGTCGCTTCTCGCTGCAAGCCGTTTACTGCATCGGCTTTTTGCTCACCCTCGGTATTCTGTTATTCCAGAAATACCGTTACTCTTTGAGACTGAAAAATTCTCTTCTTATCGAGCATAATGAAACCATCAACGCGCTCCTGCGGGAAATGGACATGGGACACATACTGGTCTTTACCAATGACGAGATCGCCTCTCCGTTGACATGCGGATTATTGGCACCGCGCATCTATCTGCCCACACGCATGGATTTCCAGAACAGAGAACTTCTGCGCCATATCCTGATGCATGAGACCATGCACATCCGACACAAGGATAACCTTGTTAAAACATTCATGCTCACTGCGCTTGTCCTCAACTGGTTCAATCCTCTGGTATGGCTTATGGCAAAATACCTTGCCGCAGATCTGGAGACTGCATGTGATGAAGCGGTTCTTAAGCATTGTCAAGACGAAGATGAACGGAAAAGCTACGCTTTCAGCCTGCTTGCCATGGCGATCACCGGCAGCCGGACCGCACTGCTCTACAGTGCTTTTTCCAAGACGGAGGTTGAGAAACGTATCCAAAGTATTCTCCATTATAGGAAAGCCTCTGCCATCCTGCTGATTGCCGCTGTCGCGTTTATGACATGCAGCACAGTCGCCTTTGCAACCTGCGCACAGGCACCCTTTTCGCCCTACCTGACCAGTACATGTGCCAGCGACGGTTCCCGATGGGGTGTTAAGGTCTATACCACTCGTGATCTTACTCTGGGAAAAGATGCACAGAAACGTGCGGAAGATATCGTGTTCAATGTTCTGCGCACAGATAATGACAGCGATCCCATACGCATGGATGAAGAGATGAGAACTGCTCTTTCCGATGAATTTCATGTAGAGAAAAGTGCTTTTCGTACCGATTTCTTTCTATGCTTAAACGATGAGGAACTGATACAAGAATATGCGCAATGGGAACTTGTCCGTGATGAATCGGGATTCTATCAATACAAAGGAGAATCCGTCCGCATATTTGCCGACAAAATGATAGGCAGATATCATTCCAGATCAGAAGGTGTGGTTGATGTTACCGTTGAAAGAGACCGCTTTGGATATATTACCGAGGTAAGGACACAACGGGCAGGGGATGAGGATTATGACCGTCATACCGAACAATATGAGCGTAACCGGACATACCCTTCCGTAGCTGGGCTGTCAAATGATGAAGCAACCGCTATAGAATACGCTCAGTAACCATACGGCTTATCACAACGCGTCCTTCCCTCTAAATCGTGGAAAGGACGCTGATAAGCAATTCATGACACCAGCTTACTGGCAAAGTTTTGCCACCACCTGATTGATCACGCTTCCCTCCGCCTTGCCTTTCAGCTCCGGCATCACTGTCTTCATGATCAGTCCCTTATTCTTCTGTGCTATCAGATCAGCATACTTCTCCGTCAAAAATGTCTCCACTTCCTCGGCGGACATCATCTTCGGCGCATATTCCTGAAAAATATCATATCTAGCCTGATACTCCTGACGCAGATCTTCGCGGGAATCCGGACAGCTATCCAACTGCTCCTTCACCGTCTTGATTTCCTTCAGAATCACACGGTCCACGATCTCTTCCGAGATATTGTCTCTGGTTCCCTCGTCAATGGCAACCTTCTTGGCTGCAGAAACCAATGCGGAGATGGCGTCCTTGCGCACTTTGTTCCGCTCCTTCATAGCGGCAATCATATCTTTCTGTAATTGTTCAAACTGCATTGTATTGTCCTCTCTTTCTCAGAAATATTGTTATGCGTGGCGCGGTCCGAACCGCAACGTAATATTCCTTTTTCACAGGTATACCACTTAAAGCCGGCAAATGCAAGCATGTTTCCGGTCACATATAACCATAATATCCGGCTTCTCTCCGTTTTTTCGGTTATAATATCCCATAGTGCGCCGTATACACTTTCTCATACCAGCTGCACTCATTCTCAATTTTGCTAATAGACTCGTCGGCCCGTCTGCGATCCATCGTGTACGGGTGGACTGTCATACGTCCCTTGTCCGCCTTGAAAGCATCTCCCGTGAACAGATATTTCTCATCCACCGCATATATTGCGGAACCTTTCGTATGACCGGGCACCCATATGCTGCGCACTCTGTGTCCGCCCAGTTCTACCACCTCGTTATCCGGCAGGTAAACAATCCTATCCGCATCACACACCGGAAGTTTATTTTTCTTGATAAGCTGTCTGTACGTGCTTCCATCTATCATCTGCTTTTCCTGCTCACTCATATAGATCGTCGCATTTGAAAACAGCGGAAGAGACGCCACATGATCATAGTCTGTATGGGTCAGAAAAACACCCAGAACCTTCCCTGCGTCGATCGACAGTCGCTCCATCTCCGACTGTACTGCCCTGCTGTCAGAACCTGCATCAATTACGATCCAGTTCTCACCCGCCGGTATAAAAAACAGATTGTTGCTACGGTTCTTGATAGCTGTGATATCCGTACCCTCTACTTTGCCGCTGGCTAACGGGTGCATGAAGCACATGGGCCAAACAGCCGCCAGCGCTATGATCGCAACTAGAATAACAATGATTAACAATAGGTACATTTCATCCTCCGGTTTTATTTATAAACTTCTTTTTCAATCGCTTTGTAAAAGTGCATAACCACTGCTTTTGGATGAAGTTCTGTCCGTCCGGAACTTCTTCGGCGTAACGCCCGTATACTTTTTAAAGCTTTTAATCAGATGACTGCAATCTGAAAATCCTGTTTCCTGACTGATATAATTAAGATCAAAATCAGTGAACAGGAGAAATTCCTCCGCTTTGTAAAGCCGCATTCGTTCTATATACTGCTTACAGCTCATTCCGTATTGCTCACGAAATTTTTTCGCAAAGCAGGAATAACTTAAACCACACTTATCCGCAATATCCGATACACGAAGGTTATCAAACAGGAATGTGTCGATATATTCGGTGATATTTTCTATTATAT
>CAMWMS010000067.1 GCA_947175435.1 uncultured Lachnospiraceae bacterium
ATGACAAATTCTGCAAAAACAGTCCCATTACCTCACTTGCAGGAAACGAACAGACAGAAAGCATTTTTTCCGCATTCTACGGCCAGCCGGAACATTTGCAGTTTTCCTGGCAAAAAATAAAAGTACTGGAACTCCTACTGTATCTTGGCGGGTTAAAAGTTGACTCAAAAAACTGCCTGACGGAATATCAATCAGAGCAGATTGAAATTATCAGGAAGATTCATGAACAGCTTACAGAACATATGGAACAAAGGTTTACCATTGAAACACTGTCAAAACAGTATCTGATAAACCCTACCACATTAAAAACCATGTTCAAATCCGTCTATGGGACCTCGATTGCCGCCCACATAAAAGAGCACCGCATGGAGAAGGCCGCAAAACTGCTCCGTGAAACCAGTCTAAGCATTGCTGAAATTGCAGAAAGAGTAGGATATGACAGCCAGAGTAGATTTACAACAGCATTTAAAGCGTACTGTGGAAAGCTCCCTAAGGACTATCGGAACAATTGACTAGCCAGTATATACCTTTAGCGTATAGCTGACCCTCTTCGCACTCTATTCGTCATCCTCCGCTATCAGTTCCACAATACTTACCCGCGACAGTCTTGCAGAATAGATCCACGCAGACAAAGCAAACAGAACCGGTATTACAACAAGCGGCACAACATTTCCCAACATGCTGAAACCTGCCGCGAACTCGCCAATACCGAAACTCTTAAACACAGCTCCGATTAATGGGTCCGCCAGAATCCCTGCTGCCACGAATCCTAAAACAGCACCGCCAAATACTACAATGAGAAAACGCAGAGCGAAAGAAATCCGAAGTTTTCCCGTATGCAGTCCAAGACTCTTGTAGATCGCCATATTACTCTTTTCCGATTGAAGAAGTTTCCCTGCAACGAGCGCTACCGTAATCAGGATAATGACTGCCGTCACAACATACAGTAAAACGATCAGCATATGCATGACGAATACGATTCCGCTAAGTCCTGACCAACTGTTAGTGTGGACATCGATACCTCTGTAATGCTCCTCCAGATAGTCGTACACATAATCGCGCGCGCTGCCGTCCTCTAAGATGTAATGTCTGCACCAGATATACCCCGTAATGTCATCAATTTTGGCATATCCTCCGATGCTCATTCCGATATTGGTTCCCATGCCGTTAGCGCACTGATATATTCCGGACACCTCATATTCGCCTGTCTTTCCGCTTGCCGACACCCTGACTGCGTCTCCGATTTGCAGATTCATTTCCCGGGCAACGGTATCTGTTATGAGGATGCTGTTATCATCACATACATTTCCGCTCAACATATGAAACCATTTTGTATCATCCAATACATTTGCAGTGTATTCCTGTCCGTTTACCGTCACGCTTTGCATGGCAAGCTCATACTGTTCCACTACCGGAGAATACCAGTTGATGACCCGTTCGATCTCGTCCATGGGTACTGTCTGATTAAAGGGCTGTACGCCCAGATCATGCTCCGCCACACTGAAGGAATTCATAAGACCTTCTCCGTTTGGTCCGAGCCACACTCCCATATGCCCGATCACCGAAAGAAAAACGGTAAGAATCATCGCAACCAGACACAACGAAATATATTTGCTCCAGTTCGCCAGAACTTCCCTGACGGCAATATGAATCAACAAGTAACGTCTGGAAAAAGGCGATTGCACCTTTGCCGCGCTCTTTGTTTCCCGAAGTATCTGCATCGGCGCGATACGAAGAATCTTGCCGGTCTGCGTAAAAACAGCCGCCGCTAAAACCAGCATACATATCACAAATACACCAGTCAAAAGACCAAGCGGCGTCCTTACCTCCACAAGCATTCCGGTAGAAGTCACCATTCCCCGCGCAATATTCTTTGCTAAAGTTTTACAAAAAACAGCGCCCAAAACTACTCCGACAAATCCGCTTCCTCCATAAAGTGTCACATAGATACTGCGCAGAATACTTCCCGTAAGTCCCATCGTCCGAAGGATCGCCATGTCACTCTTTTCCTGTTCAATCACAAGCATCAGGCTGTGCTTCATCATAATCAGACAAATCACAAAGAGCACCACCGAAAAAATTATCATAAATCCCGATACAATATTTTGCAGCAAAAGCATATAACTCAAAATAGAATCTTTTCTGTAAGTAAAATCCATGTACCTTGCAAGTTCCGTATGCTCCTGCAGTTCTTCATAAAACTCCGTGTCAGATAGAGTGCTTGACGGGTCTTTAGAAATATGAAGCATTGCTCCGCTTCGCCCTAATACATCTATTGCTGCTGCATCCGCCATGATCTGAAGCACTTCCTCATAATCCGCACTATTTACAAGAAAACTTTTCATATCGATCATGGAACTTCCCATAAATGCATCTTCAAAATATCCGGCTACCGTAAACGCCTTTCTCCCGTTTGTACGGGACAGATTAAACTGAATCGTATCGCCGATGTGCACATCAAACATGCTTTCCATCGCAGGGGATATATAAATACTTCCCACAGGAATTTCCGACAGATCCACGTTCTCTCCGTTCCGGTCTATAAAATGATAGGGAATCGTACCGTCATATGAGATCAACTGACCCTCATTGTCGGAATAATTCCCATTTACTTCATATCCTGCGTAAATGATTTCCTGCTGGACCACGCTTTCCACATCTGCCATCTGCCCGATCTCCGCAAGAAGCTTTTCCGGCTGTCCGCTCACCCATACTGTGAAGTCGCCGAATCCAAGCCTGTCCATCTCGCTTTCCACAGCTGTTGCTCCGCTTGTATACAACGTAATAGCAGAAAACAGACACAACGCAGCAATCACGACCATCACAAATATAGCAAGAACAGTAAACTTTTGCCGTTTCCATGCCGCCTTAAGTAGTATCTTATATTTACCCATATTACCAACCCAGCCCTTCCAGCCACGCAGCCAGTTTCTTCTCCCGGTCATCATTCGTATACAAATTCTTTGTATCGTCTGAACGCTCATGCAAGTCATTCCCGCAGCTGGAAGTGCCAGATGGCAGTTTACCATATTCCGATAGCATAAGCTCAGAGATCACCCTGCCGTCCTCAATATAAAGAATACGGTTCCCTCGCAGTGCCGCTTCCTTATCGTGTGTTACAAGGAGAATGGTCTGTCCTTTTTCGTGAAGATCGGTAAACATATTCAATACTTCCTTTGTATTGGCTTTGTTCAATGCTCCGGTCGGTTCATCTGCGAACAGAACAGCCGGACTTCCCATAACAGCTCTCGCCACTGCCGCCCTCTGTGCTTCTCCGCCGGAGGTCTGCGAGGGCAGTCTGTCCACTGCGTCCTGCAAATTCATTTGCAATGCCAGTTCCTTTGCCCGCTCCTTGACTTCCTTTTCTCCAAGCCTGCTGCCGATCAGCCCTGCCATCACAATATTCTCATAGAGTGTCAGGTTACTGACCAGATGCGTCTTTTGAAATACAAATCCAAACTCATCCGCCCGAAGTTTGGTCAGCTCTTTCTCCGATGCCCCTGTAATATTCCTGTCACCGTATAGAATCGTCCCCTCTGTCGCCTGCTCCATTCCGCTGAGGCAGTATAGTAAGGTGGATTTACCGGAACCGGAAGTGCCCATGATCACGGTAAAATCACCATCGTAAATCTCAATATTGATCTCATTTAAAACCTTGGTCTCCCCGAAGGTTTTCACGATATTTTTCCCTGAAATAATTGGGGTTTTCACTTTTTTATGCTCCATGACCACACACTCCTTTGTTTCTAAATAACCAAAATAGCGTTTCTCTGCTATACACCTGACATTGCCACCCACCTCTAATGCTGTTGCTTAGTTGTACTGCATATCACTTTCTAAGCTCTTAATCATCCATAAGCTTGAAAGCATAACTTTTGCTGTAATCTTCTCTGTGATAATACTCTGCGGTAAGTGCGGACTGGTCAAATACCACGCTCCACTCCGTTGACTCAAACTCTCCGAAGTTTCCCTTGCTGACGCTGCTTAATGCATCCCGTACCTGTCCGCTGTCCATGACAGAGGTCTCTTCCAGTACTTCTTCCAATATTTCAAGTCTTGTGTGGGACTGCGCGGTCCCAATGCCGTTCTTCTCTCCTTCGGCAAGATAGAAATTAGTGAGAATCGGCGTTTCGATCACGTTCATCTCGTTATCTATATATTCAACAGCTACACTTTTACCGGTGTTGTCCGCAATGGCAAGGTGTATCATATAACCCATGGATGCATGAAAATCATACTGCTCTAACAGTTCCACCGCCTCATCCACGTCAGCCGCCTGATTAAGCAGCAGCCGAATTGCCGTCGTCGTGGTGATATCCGGTTTTTCCGTACTCTGGGAAATGGTATCTCCATCCTGGATCATATTCACCGATACGCAAAGCCCCTTTTCATTCATTCCATCTAAAGGTGCATAAAGCGCCGCCACGGTCAGCATTTCATCACTTAAGAAGTGTGAAGCAAATCCGGCACCCTGACGTATAAAATCCACGTTCACAGTCGAGAAAGAGGCATATCCGCTTGACGGATAAGAAACCACCACCATCGCATCGCACTTGTTCCAGTCAAAATTACGCCCGAAATAATAACCGCCCTCGGTATTCTCTACCGAAACCGTGCTGCACCCAAACGCACCTCCTTCAAAGTAGAGACCGTCTGCACTGTCAAGCATTGTACCTGTCAGAAACTGCAGTACTCCCTGATCTGTCTCCGCACCACCCTGATTCAGAAAAGCGTCAAATCCGTCATTTCCCTCAAATCGGACTACGGAAAACCCGGATTCTAACTTCGTAATCGAGCTGCTGACATCTATATATTCCACTGTTTCCCGTTCCGTTGCCTGTGACTGTACTACTGTATCGGCTCTATTGACAACTGCGTGACGATCTCCACAACCTGTCAACAGTGACATAGATATTAAAATTCCAATCCACAGCCTCACTCTTACCATATTACTTCCGATCCCTATTCAAGAGACAGCGTCACCGTAACATCGCCGGTTCCCAACGCCTCTCGGAGCTCTTGCGCATCCACATCATCAATCTTCCCAATGGGTGTCAGACTCCACGAATTTGTATCATAATAAATGGTAAGTGTCCTGCCCTGATACAGAATAATATCGCCTGCCTGCGTATTCATCTGCTCATTGTTCTGCGGCAGCGTAACCCCTAAATCCGCTGTTTTCTCCATATTGGCATAATCACTCATATTCAGGGTAAGCGGCCCGTCCGCCATCAGCTCCCTCAACGCATCCACGGAAGAATTATCCGCCAGCGTTGCTGTAAAAACACTCTCTCCAATCTGCACTTTCATCTCTGCTACCTCCTGCTCTGCATTTTCCCGGACATCTTCTGTCGGCTGTGCCTCTGTTTGGGTTTCATTTTGCTGTACTGTCTCTGTTTGCGGCTCGCCAGCGGTGACCAAGACAATTTTGTTCCCCCAGCCTTCCAGCACCGGATTATCTATAACCGCCTGTGCGAACTCATCCGTATAGTCAAAATATCCTACCGGAGTATACTCCGCGCTCACCTCGGCATCTTGATAAAACAGAATGATCCGATTCGGTTCCGAATAGTAAACCGTACCCGCTTTTTCCTCTGTAATTTGTTCCGGCGCAGACGGAATCTCATATCGGCTCGGAATATCGTAATACTGCATCACTTCCCAATTATCGAAGTCATCGTAATGATAGATCGGAAGCCGCCAGTCACTGGTTCCCACGTGCCCTGCAATAGCATATGCCGTATCATTATCATAAAGGTGCAGGATAAAAGGTTCTCCCCCATCGCCAAAACAGGCCACTAGTTCCATCGCCGCCTGTGATACATTAGATTCTATTTCATTTGCCGCTTCATCCTCTGTCTGCGCAGTGGAAAAGCTATTGCCCTTCAACACACTTTCCGGCGGGTCAGGAAAATCCTTAGAGCTACCGCAACCGGACAGCATCATTCCAAACACAGGAATCATACATAATATCACAAAAATTTTTTTAATCATTACCCATCGCTCCTTACCTTTGACTTATGAAATTCTTCTTCTCTTAGTTGTCTTTCATTATATAGATTTGCTCGTTCAATAACAAATACTTATATATTATTCATTTATATAGTTGAAACCTATTTAAAAAACATGCTATATTGTATCCAGCAAAATAAAGAACGGAAGGACAAAGTAACAGTGCAGGTATCTGAACCGTTACCGGATGCGAGAATATGGAATTGCGTGTACTTCAATATTTTCTTGCTGTAGCGAGAGAGCAAAGCATTATAAGGGCGGCAGAATCCCTGCATCTTTCCCAGCCCACTCTTTCCACACAGATCAAAGCCATGGAAGAAGAATTAGGGAAACAACTTTTGATTCGCGGGACGAAAGGCTCCAGGAAAGTCACCCTCACGGAAGAGGGAATGATCTTAAGAAAAAGAGCAGAGGAAATCTTGAATTTAGTGCAGAAAACCGAACGGGAAATCTCTCTTTCCGATCAGGTCATTGTCGGTGATGTTTACATCGGGGCCGGCGAGACCGATGCTGTCCGTTTTATCGCCAAAGCAGCAAAAGAACTTTACAAAATTCATCCCGGCATCCACTACCATATCGCCAGCGGAAATACTGAATATGTACAGGAACAGTTGGATAAAGGGCTGATTGATTTCGGAATTGTATTTGGCTCTGTAGACCATGCAAAATACAACTCAATACCTTTACCCTATAAAGATATCTGGGGCGTACTGATGCGGAAGGATTCCCCGCTGGCTACAAAGGAAGCTATAACCCCGGAGGATTTATGGGATAAGCCGCTGATCATATCACGACAGGATGATAGCCGAGGGACGTTGCCTGCATGGATCAAAAAGGATATATCCGAATTGGAAATCGTTGCAAGTTACAATCTGCTTTTCAATGCCTCGCTGATGGTAGAGGAGGGGCTGGGATATGCGATCGGATTCGATAAAATAATCAACACATCAGGTAGCAGCAATCTGTGTTTCCGCCCTCTCTTCCCTACAAGAGAGGACAACATGAGTATTATCTGGAAAAAGTATCAGATATTCTCTAAGGCCTCGGAAAAGTTTATGCAAAAGATTAAGGAACTTCCCACACCGTAGAAAAGCGATGCAGATTTTAATCTGCATCGCTTTCGTTATATGGATTCGGCTTAGGCATAGTATGCTATCAGTCAAACGCCTCCATCATGAGTGCTGTGATCTCTGCAACCACGTTTTTAAACTCTTCTGCAAGATTGGATTCCATTCCTCTTGCATTGATTGTGAATGTAACTTTCTTAGTTCCGCCGTACTGGCCCTTGCCGGCAAGCACCAGAGTCGCTTTGCCTTTCTTATCATTCTTGCTGTAGGAAACAATATCGTATTCATCGACTCCTACCGGATCGTTCTTGTATGTCACGATCAAATCAGTCTTCTCCAGTTTTGTTCCGTACTGACTAAAGAACTGCTTTTTCTGAGGGTTAATCTTTACCTTAGCTTCACTAATCAGCTTGCCGATGATTCTGAAGTTAAATTCCTTCGCCTCACCTGCTTCTCCTACAACATAATCAGAACCACTCAGTGTGATAATGACCTTCGCTTCGTGGCCTTTATCTGTTATCTCTCTAATATCCTCTTTCTTGTTGGAGGCATACTCTACCGTATAATCCTTGTTCTTCGTAAGCTTCTTGCCGTTGTCATACACGACCGGATTAGGCTTGTATTCAGCCTTATTCGCACTGTACTTCATATCCGGAACTTCTACGGTAATTTCACCACTGTCCCATGATTTCGGCTCGATTTTCAATTCTACGGCTTTCTTCAGGCTGCCTTTAAAATTACCCTTACCTGCAATATTGATCCATGCCTGCCTATTTCCGCTGGTAACATTCTTGTTGCCTGTATAGGTCAGCTTATAATCCTGATCTTTTATAAGTGTCCTGCCTTCATAGACAAGTTCTACATCCGGCGCAGCACCTGCACGGTTCTGCTTTACAGTAATCACTTTATGTTGCAACATATCGTCATTCAGCGTAACCTTCTCAATCGTAAAGTTCTTTTTGATCGTACCGCTGTATTTGTTAAGACCAGTGATTGTCATCGTTGCTGTCCCTGCATTTACATTTTTCACATACGTGATGCTGTAATCCACATTCTTCTTTAAAGGAACATCAGATTCGGATGTTTTATCTTTCAATACAAGAGTCTGGTATACGGCTTTGCCCGTATAAAGACGTTTTGTCTCAAAACCTGCTATGTCAATAGTATTTGCAGAGAACGTTATACCTTTAATGGTAAAAGTCTTGCGAGCGCTTCCCACATACTTGCTGCCTGCCCCTGCAGCAATCACTACGCTGGCAGTTCCGACCTGCTTGTTATTTTCATAGGAAACCGCATAATTAACAGTACCATCCTCTTCTTTCTGTGGAATAACCTTACCTTTCAATTTCACGACGATCTGTGACTCATCAAACCTGACCTCTTTTCCATCTTTATAATCCAGAGATTTTGACGGAAGCATCACTGTCGCTTTGCTTAAAAGATCCTTATCCTTTACAACCTTGCACGTTAATTCTGTCTCTCCTATATAATTACCTTTCATGGTAATCTTAATTTTGTAAATACCTTCTTCTTTCGCTTTCTGTACTTCTGCGGTCTGCCCCTGCTCTGATCCGTCGCTAAAAGTGATTGTCTGCGCGTAATCGTTCTTTGTGCCCAGTTTCTTCTTGCCATCTTTCACAGTCACAGCGATATTCTGCTCTCTTCCGTTATAAATGATATATTCGGGAGCTGTGATCGTCAGTTCACCGATCTCTTTAGGCAGGATCGTGAAATGACCTATAATTGTCTCACTGTAGTTTCCTTTACCTTTAATGATGACATCTGCCCTTCCGGCTTTCGTATTATTTTTATAGCTTACCGTATAATCCCTCTTCGGTGTCAGCAGCTTCGCATCATCGTATACCTGTACATCCGGTTTGATCGCTTTGCCCGTGTAAGTCTGTGCCGGAATCTCCTTAAACCAGATGCCCTTATAAACCGTAGGCGCAAACCCAACCGCTGTCTTATCGGTAGTCACTACTTTGAATTCATCATAATAAAGTGTTGTGCTCAGCGGGAACATTACTCCCTCTTTTGCAATTGCATTGCACCAGAGTCCGATGCTCTCAACCTTGCTCGGATCGAATTTTGCATCCTTATTATCTCTTCCCACAAATGCACTGAAAGGAATCGTTACTTTTACAGGGAATCCGTCTGCCGCATTCATCGTGTAGTTGTCATATTCCTGCAAATACACCTCAAACACCTGATTACCTGCCGTAACCTGCACTACAATCTTCTGCCCGTTTGTCTCGGGAATCGTGTAAAACTCAAGTGCATTTCCCATACTCCAATCAGCGTTAAAACTCTTCGTAGCTCCTGCCCACGCATCAGAGGCCGCCAGTGTAATATCCATCTGTAAGCCATAGTCTCCGCCAAAGACTTTTTCCGAATCATTTGTCAGAGAAAGATTAATTTCACTGCCAGAAGCCTTATTTGTCGCCCATGTAAGTCCTAACTGCTGACTGTTACCGTTATAACCCTCGAAATCCTCGGGCACCATATCATCCTGCACCGCCTCAACCATATTGAATCTGGCCGTGATCTCTGATATCTTAACATCGTTTACACACAAAGTGATCGTTCCCATAGCTTCTCCCATGCTGATAAGAGCGCTATCTTCCAGCTCTGCTTCCCAGACAGCTTCCTGCGCATTGTAATTTGCCTGGAGAACCACCTCATCAAACTCTGTTGAAACTATAAACTGCACACTGAGATCTTCCGCCTCAGAATCAACACCTGATACTTTCGCTGCAATGCGTGTTTTCGGATTATTTTCATCAGGAAGGATCCTGTCACCTGACTGAGGCGCTATAAAATAACCGGACACGTCGCCAGCCTGTGTCGTATTGGTAACACCACTGACCTTCTTAAACTCGCCGTTCATGTCTGTTGCAAAAACACTTCTATCATCATTATAGAATTTGATGAATTCATCCATCATCTCATGTCCGTGAAGATATCCATCTTCCTTTTTCTCGACCACATAAGGAAGATAAAAGCTGCCGTTTTCACTGAAATTCGCCCATACGAGGAAATAACTTACGCCATCGTTACTGATCTCATCGAGTAACTGCATGTACCAATCCATAACCTTGTTTCCGGTACGTTGCAACGCTATAGATTCGCCCGCTGCATTCTGATCAGCCACACCGGTCTCTGTGATGGCATATAATTTATTGTGTGCTGTTGCGAAATCTCTTAAAATAGTATTCTGCTTTTTAATACTCTGCAAATAACCTGCTTCATTCTCCGGTGAAGGATTGGAATGATACAAGTCATATCCGATCATGTCAACATAAGCATCACCCGGATATCTTGCACTATATTCTCCGACGTTTGCCGCCTCACTGCCGGGTCCGTATACATAAATTATGTTATGAACATTCTTGGTCTCCTTCAAATAATCTACCGTATAACGGTACAGATTAATATATGCCTGCTCGTCACAGAATGCAGCGCCCCACCAGAACCAGCTTCCCGTATTCTCATGAAGCGGTCTGAACAGGATGGTAATACCATCGCCTTCCACAGCTTTCGCATAATCTGCAATCAGATCCAGATAATCCGTGTAGAGATAATTCAAGTCCTGACCGGGCATGATCCTCGACACAATATTTCCGCTTGTGGTACCCGGTGTATAACCGGAGAAGTTATACTGCTTACTACCATCATCCGCTATCCAATACCCTAATGTCTCATTGGTGGTTCCGCCCGATACTTCGAAGTTCTTAACTCTCTGATCAATCAACTCAAAGTTTGGCATATGCGCTGATAAGGTGATTATAGCGCCTTCTGCGGCCGCTTCTCTAGTAATATTTGCCACATTGGCAATTCTTTCTGCTTCTGGTGCATCCCATGTAGATGCCTCGTTACCTGTAAGAGACAACGTATCAATACCGACAACGCCCGCTATACTGCCTGTCAGATCCTTGGTATCGGAATTCGTGAACTCGTCGCCCTTACTTCCTGCCTTGTGGTGTGTATCATTCTGATGCCCAAAGATCACGCTGTCAGACTCTCCTACAGCCTTCAAATATGCATACAGATTCTTGGTTTCCGGGGTAGCCTCGGCATCCACCATCGCCACCTCTTCGGCAATGGCAAACTTCTCTCCGCTCGCCGTCTGAATATTTCGTCCGTCATCAACAACTTGGATTCCGGGACCTTTCTTAGGAAGGATCGTGGAGTCCACATAAACATCCTCTGCGGTAACCTTCGTAAATCTCATATTATCGAGATATATATCTCCTGCAAAATCTGTATTCTTACCAACAAAACCAAATGTCAGATTTGTGAAAGCTCCTGCCGGAAATCTGTAATCCAGTATAAACTCTGCCTTATAATAGCCTTCTAATCCCGGAATATCTACCGCTTCACCTGCAGGTAATGCAGCATCACTATTAATTGCCGGCGTATTGGCAAATAATTTAATACCAAAGTTGCCCGCCGTCTTATCTGTCGGTTTATAATACACATCAGCCTTAAAAGCATTATATCCCTGAAGCGAAGTCACAGCTTCCGGATGAGTATACTCAAACTTCGCCTCACTCCATCCCTGACTCGAATCATTTGAATAGTCCATTGTAGCAACTAAAAACTTCTTGTCACCAATCGTCTTATTTCCGATCTTGCTTTCTCCCGTATACTGATAAGCATCTTCAGAGACTGTCCACGCCGATGCATCCAGCTCCAAAAACAAATCTTCTGTAACATCGGGAATGTCACCGCCGGCTCCGTTCACAGCCCAAACTTCAAGGTTGTCAAGATACAGGTCGCCTTCATATGTGCTGCCTGATCCTGCAAAACACGGGATGACTGCCTTAATGGGTGTAATCTGCTCAAACGGATACGGTTTGTTTGCTCCTGCCGTATTATCCCATGTTTCAAACTCAGTCATATCGATTTCTACATGGACTTTTTTATAACCCGGTACATTTTCATTTTCTGTTAAATCAGTTGTCTTAAACTCAGGAATTAATTTTGCAGAAGCCCACGTCCACTCTCCACAAGATAATGCTGCCTGTGCCTTCATGGAATCAAAGCCTGTTTCCACTTTATCTGCCGGGAAATATACATCATAGCTCATGACTACCTTTTCAGTAATCTCTTTTTCATAAGGTGTTGTTAAATTAAACTGCGCCTTAAAGATATCTACCCAGCCACCTCCGGACAAGCCGACAGAATACTTCACTGCTTTGTTGTCTGTCGTAAGTTCTGCAAGCTCAGGATTTGCTCCACTTACATTTTCGCTGAGAACATTTTCAACATCTGACAAAGAATTAAAGTCATTCTCATAAATCAGTTCTTTATTCTCCGCTGGTGGATTTTCTTCTCCAGATTTGCTTACTGCTCTTACTTCAAGGTTATCTAGATACAAGTCGCCTTCATATGTGCTGCCTGATCCTGCAAAGCACGGGATGACTGCCTTAATGGGTGTAATCTGTTCAAACGGATACGGTTTATTTGCTCCTGCCGTATTATCCCATGTTTCAAACTCAGTCATATCGATTTCTACATGGACTTTTTTATAACCCGGTACATTTTCATTTTCTGTTAAATCAGTTGTCTTAAACTCAGGAATTAATTTTGCAGAAGCCCACGTCCACTCTCCACAAGATAATGCTGCCTGTGCCTTCATGGAATCAAAGCCTGTTTCCACTTTATCTGCCGGGAAATATACATCATAGCTCATGACTACCTTTTCAGTAATCTCTTTTTCATAAGGTGTTGTTAAATTAAACTGCGCCTTAAAGATATCTACCCAGCCACCTCCGGACAAGCCGACAGAATACTTCACTGCTTTGTTGTCTGTCGTAAGTTCTGCAAGCTCAGGATTTGCTCCACTTACATTTTCGCTGAGAACATTTTCGAGGCTTTCCAGCGAATCAAAGTCATTCTTATAGATCAAGTCTCCTTCTATCGGTTCTTCTTCGCCGGGGGTAGGTTCTTCATTT
Source organism: uncultured Lachnospiraceae bacterium (assembly GCA_947175435.1). GTDB lineage: Bacteria > Bacillota > Clostridia > Lachnospirales > Lachnospiraceae > UBA3282. The sequence goes on from CAMWMS010000067.1 coordinate 13,037, forward strand.
TCAGAATCAGAAGAAGTATCTTTTAAAACTACGTTGTCAAGATACAATTTTCCTTCATAAGTGCTGCCATTACCTGCTAAGCATGGAACAACAGACTGAATAGACGTAATATCAGCAACATTCCAACCTGTTTCGCTGTTCATGTCAAATACAACATGAAATTTGCTGTAACCACCTATCTCATCCGTAACCAAATTTGAATCATCTAAATCCAGCAGCACCCCTTCGCTGCTTTCCGTCCAAGTATACGCACTTCCGACTTTCAATACAGCTTTTGCTGCCATCTTACCAATTGTATATGTACTATTATCCACGGCATCCGGGAAATATACATCAAAGCTCATGCACATCTTTTCAGTGATTACATCTGTATATGCCGGAGATATGGATAAGTCAGCCTGGAAAATATCTGTCCATTTTCCTTCTGATTGTGATAGATCCACATTATATTCAATGGCCATATTTCCATCAGCTAACTCTACCACGCTACCATTAGCCAACGTTGTACCTACCGTCTCAGAATCAAAATTATTCTCATAAATCGTCTTACCTTCTACATCTCCCTCTGCGTCAGACAAAGTATCAGCGTAAACCTCGGAAGCCTTCTTATCTATCGAAGGCTTGTCTTCTTTCTTATCCTTCTTATCATCCTGGGCATCGAAGTCATCTTCCTGATCCAAACCATCGTCCTCCGTCTTTGAGTCCTTATCAGGAACATCTACATCTTCTCCCTCTGCCACGTCGGGTTCTTTTTTACCTTCCTCCACTTCATTTCCGCCTGCCGAATTGTGCTGTGAAGAATCATCATCTTTGGAATTCTCATCCTCAAAATCATTGTTTTGGGTTTTTCCGTCTTCCGTTTCGTCCGGTTCTGCCACTTCCGTAGAATTTAATTCAGTTGTACTCTCCTGAACATTTATTCCCACTTCCCGTGCCATAGCCGTGACAGAAAACTGAGGAACCGAAGTTGCCATAATAGATGCCGCCATCGCAATGGACAGGCTTCTCTTAAAGGTTCTTCTTATCTTTCCTATCACCATATTCTACTCTCTCCCTTCTTAATTAAATGACACTACACAAAATGTATAACTTTAAAATAGCACATTTTTTGCTTAATTAATATTGATTTTTTAGCTAAATAAAAATGTTATTTTTGTTTATATCTCACAAATATAATTTTCTATCATATTAATTACTTACCAATATTGTATCTGTTTTAATAAAATTTTCATTATCCATGGATATATAAAAATCGTGTATATATTGCAATTTTCATATATTTTAATATGTAACATTTCTTCTAAAAGCTAATTCTATCCAAACCAACACATATGTATATAC
>CAMWMS010000068.1 GCA_947175435.1 uncultured Lachnospiraceae bacterium
CCCCTATGTTATTATATACTAGAGTACGGCGAAACACTAATAAAATTTTACTAAAATACCGAATTATCCAGTAAATTCGTACCTAAAAAGTAAGCATTTCCACGCCAAACAGGATCATCCGGCTTTAAATTATGGAAATAAAAAACTTAACCAGGAGGAATAGGCACCATGCGAATCATTTTTATCAGACACGGAGACCCCGATTACGTAAATGACGCTCTGACCCCGAAAGGTATCAGAGAAGCAAAACTGTTATCTGACAGACTGGTAAAATGGCCAACTAAACAGATGGACTTCTACTGCTCTCCCCTCGGCAGAGCGAAACAAACCGCTTCCTACACCTTAGAGCGGATCGGACGAACCGCCGAAATCTATGACTGGATGAAAGAATTCTACTACCGCGTTGACGATCCCACCACGGGACGCTTCGGTGTGCCTTGGGATTTCATGCCGGAGTATTGGACCGAAATACCGGAAATGTACGATAAAGATGCGTGGAAAAAGACGGTCATCTACAGTTCCAATCCGGAACTTGTGCCCGCCTATCAGCAAACCTGTGATGAGCTCGACCGTCTCATTGAAAAATACGGTTACAAGAGACGTCATAACTACTATATCAATACAAATGCCACCGATGCTACAGATGATATTTCTGAGGCAAAAGCCGAAATACAGACAAATATCGAAGCCAACACAGCAGGCAGAAATGACACAATTGTTATCTTCTGCCATCTTGGCATCACATGCGTGATGATGAGTCATCTTCTGGGCATCTCACCCGCCCTTCTGTGCCACGCATTCTACCTGGCACCCACCTCGGTGACTATCCTTGCAACGGAAGAACGGCAGAACAATATCGCCGCTTTCCGTGCACAAGTGATCGGTGATACAAATCATCTGTTGCAAGGCGGCGAACCGGTTTCCGCCGCGGGATATTTTACGGATGTATTTCAAGGTTAAAAAATCCAGCTACGCTCGATTACGAGATTCGCTTCGCGAATTCAAATAAAGCGCACATGGCTGCCGCTTGGCCATGTGCGCTTTATCATTGATCAATACCGTACTTACCGGATTTTCTCCGGGAATCCGACTTTTTTCTGCACCTTACGGAGTGTTTTGGTGGCATAGTAATTCGCCTTCTCCGCATTATCCTTAATAATCTTGTCTATATAGTCTTTATTCTTGGACAGGTCTGCAAAACGATCCTGCAACGGCTTCAAAACGCTGACTACAGATTCACCTACCGCCATCTTGAAATCGCCGTAACCTTTCCCGTCAAACTCTTTCTCGATATCTTCCGTTGATTTGCCGGTGCATACACTGTAGATATCCATCAGGTTCTTAATACCGGGCTGTTCATCGGTATAACGCACACATGCCTCGGAATCTGTCACCGCACGCTTGAATTTACGCATGATCGTGTCCGGATCATCCATCAGATAAATGCTGGCATTCGGATTCTCGTCCGACTTAGACATCTTCTTCGCAGGGTCCTGTAAACTCTTGATGCTGGCACCTTTCTTGCCGATGTATGGCTCCGGAACCGTAAATACATCGCCGTAGATTGCATTGAAACGCTGTGCAACATCCCGGGTAAGCTCGAGGTGCTGCAATTGATCCTTACCTACCGGAACAACATCCGACTGATACAACAGGATATCCGCCGCCATCAGAACCGGATAAGTAAACAGTCCGGCATTAATATTGTCCGCATGTTTGGCCGCTTTATCTTTAAACTGTGTCATGCGGTTCAGTTCTCCCATATAGGTAAAACAGTTGAGAATCCACGACAACTCCGCATGTCCGGACACATGCGACTGATAGTATAAACAGTTCTTCTCGGGATCGATCCCGGCCGCAATATACAATGTCAGCAGATTTCTGGCGCGTCTGCGGAGCTCCGCAGGATCCTGTCTGATCGTGATGGAATGAAGATCTACCACCGAATAAAAACACATATACTCATCACACAGGGTAATCCAGTTCTTAAGCGCCCCCAGATAATTTCCCAACGTAAGATTACCGGTAGACTGCATACCGCTGAACAAAACTTTATTTCCCTCTATCATCTTTATCTTTCCTCCAATCCGAAACGTTCCGATTCGTTTCACGAACACTCCCCGATAACGTTTCCCGGCTTGTACCAAAATTCAGTTTATCATTGCCCTTTCCTTCCGTCAACCAAAAAGAAAGGGCAACTGTATAGGGATTACTTACCGTCACATCCGCATCCGGAATTGTTAAACGGTCTGGAATCAAAGCGGGGTTCAAACCGGGAGTCGTTGTTATTGCACGGGCACGAATCACGATCTGCGTCACCATCTCTGCTGCGGTCACGGTCACAGTCGCAATTGCGCTCTCTCTCGCGCTCCCTTTCTCTCTCTCCCTCTCTCTCCCTCGGACGACAGGGTGGTGTCGGCGGCTCTACAGATTCACAGCCGCAGCCCGATTCATTGTTATTCCCGCGTCCGTTTTGATTTCCAAAAAGCAAAAACAAAAGAATGATCCAACTATTCATACTCTTCTCATCTCCTTTTTCTCATACCATATCCTATGCAAAAAGGAGTCATCGGGTCACTCATCTTCTATGTTTTCGTAAAATTCTCGTTCTTATATATCTGTATGTTTTCTCCTCACCATAATCTGCTAGCATATGCAGCAGGAACTCCAATTGACGCTTCGTCTTAGGGTGCAGCGGCGGCGGGGTTTTGGATGACTGATAATACAGGAGCGGATCTTTAGTCGTATAGTCGTCCTTATGATAAACCTTGCAGGCGGCAACCCGATCCATGAACATCTCGACTACATAGCGCTGCGGCATCGGCACCGGTGCCATGCCGCCTTCAATATCTCTGGTGCTGTAATCTATCCAGTATTCGTAATGGTGCTTATTCCTTCCCTTATGGTGCAGCCACGCAGAAGAATAGCCGATATCTTCCCGTTCCGCATTATTAGGACTTCTGTTGCCCTGAAAATATTTAGCGCCTACCAGAAATTCCGCCGGACTGTACTTGGACAGATCATGCAGTATCCCCTGCCTGTATAATCCCACTTTAAAACATCCTTCCATAACCAGTCTCTTATGATATGTAACTGTCTTAAAATGTTCCCATACCTTATTCATAATTCACATCCTTTTGACTAATATAGTCAACCCCGCCATTTTCGCGGTTCCTACTCTGATTTCCGTTTTTCTTTCACGGTTCTTACACTTTTTTTCTTATCTGCTGCTATCGGGCGGTCTTTCACCGTATAGATTGCCACCGACCGCGGCGAAACATAGATTTCCTGCATGGGTTCCGTAGCTTCGCTGTCACTTTGTTCTACGGCCTCTTCGGCGGGACTGTCCGGATATTCCTGCGGATCAGTGGTGGCGTACAATGTCCATTCTTTTCCCTTCGGCGGCTGCGGCAGTCCGAGATAGTTCCCTTTCCAGTGGAAATTTACGCCGATGTAGAAAAGCGTATTATCTTTTTTCTCGCCAATTTCTCCGTACCATCCACAGTACATAATCCCGATACTTCTGCTGACAGGGCTTGTATCCGGCCTCCATGCCTCTCTTCCGTGAAAGGAGATATCCGGATAGCCGCAGGAAAGATAATCCATTCCCTTCAACGGCTCCCTGCTATGCAGGATCGAATGTGCCCTGCGTAGCGCAATCAGCGCCTTTGTGTAATCCAAAAGCTCTCTGCCGCTCTCAAACTGATTCCACTTGATCCATGCCACGGCATTGTCCTGACAGTAGGGATTATTATTTCCATCCTGCGTATTACCGAATTCATCCCCGCTGTATAGAAGTGGCGTTCCCTGTGACAAAAATACAAGTGACAATGCATTTTTCATCTGTCTCATACGCAGATCCGCAATGTATTTCCGTCGGGTTTTACCTTCTACGCCGCAGTTCCAGCTGCAGTTATAGTCCGTGCCGTCCTGATTATTCTCACCGTTTGGCTCATTATGCTTGCGGTCATAAGACACCAGATCTTTGAGTCTCATGCCGTCCCACTTTGCAATATAATTAATGATCCCCGTATCGGTACGATTATTGCGCATATGGAAGATCAATTGGTTGATCAGATTATCATCGCCCTTAAGCACCCTGCGCATATCGTAGAGGAACCCGTCACTCAGCCAACCAAGCCGGCGCGCAGGCATAATATAGTCCGTATTTTTCGGACAATACTGCTGTATCGTCAGAAGTTTCGTCTCCGCCAGAAGAGGCTCCCTCGCAAACAGATCGATCGGAAGCTCCGTCCCCAGCAAGTGAAATCCGTCTATGTGATATTCCAGTATCCAATACTTCAAGATCTCCAGCATTTCCATAGGGCTGATCTCCGGCGGAAAATAGAACTGCATAAGAACCTCTATTCCGCTTCGGTGCAGCGCCTTAACCATATCCTTATACTCTGTGACCGGATCTTTACTGTAGGCATATCCGCTCTTAGGTATATAGTATAATCCTTTCTGATATCCCCAGTAATTGACTCTGCGGTCATTATTCTTAGCGCCCGGAACTGCAGTTTCGTCCTCTGCGCCACTTTTTACGGACGTATGCTCCGGGATCTGTCTGTAGGATGCCGCTGCCTGCTCCATCGTCATTTCCGAAGGAGATACTTTGTTTTCCATGATCTCCTCAAACTCATAGGACGGCATCAGAAGGATCGAAGTGATACCCAGTTCTTTCAGATATGGTATCTTCTCCGTAATTCCGGCATAGGTTCCCCGGTACTGCACACCGGACGAACTGTGCTTCGTAAATCCACGGACATGCAAGGCGTAAAGAATCATATCCTCATAAGGAAGTCCCAGCGTTCGGTCCTCTTCCCAGTCATAACTTTCCGTCTGTACCATGCACCTTGCCATGCCCTTGCCGGTCACCCCATAGCGATGCGGATTCTCCAGTCTTTTACAATATGGATCCTGCCAGATCCGGTCGCCTCGGTAGAACAGATAACTGCAGGATGTGTCATGATAGCCCTTGAGCAGCATGGCAAATACACATCCTGTTTTGCTTTCCTTCGGAAACGGAATCTTTATTCCGCTTCTGTGTTTCTTATCATATAAGATCACTCCGAATTCCAGAGTATCGTCATTATCCCGTGTACGTTCACACACTGCGGCAATATGCATGCCTTCCGGCACGAAATATACGCCTAAAGGATATGCTTGTGTCTTTATCACTTCAAATTTTCTGCGCATTATATCCTCCGACAAATAAAGTCTCATGATTAGTCTATAATAGTATTCTAACATAGAAAACCATTTTTCTGAATAAAAAATATTTCAACATTGAATATCCGGCTTATTTTTTGTAAAATATAGCTATTCCAATGCAAAAGGAGGTTCTCTTATGGACAAAACCGGCAACCAAAATGCAAATAACGGCTACGATGCGGAAGAAATGACAGTCGAACTGGACTTAGAAGACGGTACTTCCGTCACATGTGCCATTGTAACGATCCTGTCAGTCGGCGATCAGGACTATATTGCACTCCTTCCCCTTGACGCAAACGGAGATAATGCGGACGGAGAAGTCTGGTTCTACCGTTACAGCGAGAATCCGGACGATCCGAACGAGGAGCCGGAGCTTAGCTATATCGACGACGATGAGGAATATGAAGCCGTGACGGACGCGTTCGACGAATATCTGGACTCTGCGGAATTTGATGAATTGGTAGAAGAAGATGACTGACACAGGCATTTTATAAAGCGGGAGGGGACATCCTTTCCGCTTTTTCCTTGGTATGCCATAAGATACAGCTCCCGTCTGGCTCTGGTCATCGCAACGTAGAACATACGTCTCTCCTCTTCGATTTCCTCGTCGGTCTGCGATCTGGCGGACGGTATCGTGCCCTCCTGACAGTCCGGTATATAGACTGTGTCGAACTCCAATCCCTTGGATGCATGCATGGTCATAAGCCTGATTCCCGCCGCCTCTGTTTCACATGTCCTGATATTTTGTAACGTTTCTTCATATTGACTAATATAGTCATCTATCTGTGCAAAAGTTTGAAATTCTCTTGCAAATTCCTGAAATTCAATCCCGATACCAATCAGTTCCCCTGCTTTCTCCACGCCATACTTTTCTGTAAGATACCGGTCATATCCGATAATCTTGCGAATATAGTGAACCTGCAGATGAGGACTCTTGGTGCGCAGGGATTCCAGATCGCGGAACAATTTCCTGATCCGTTCCTGCAAGACGGGTGTGTCCCGATAGTAAGCTGTCAATTCTGTTTCGCTGATTCGCTCCTGCGATACTGCTTCTCTTTTCAGATATCTGACGGGCCGATTCATGATCCGCAGGAAATGTTTTCGCATAAGCTCTCCCCTTCCCTGTGCTAACGCCATATATGCCATGATATCCTGTATCACAAAATGTCGGAAACGGCTCTTGGGCGCTTCTTTCATAGTAAACGGTATCCCTTTCCGGCGAAGGTTCTGCGCCCACATGGCGCAGTCATAGTTCGTCCTGCATATCATCGCGCATGATTCTAACAACTCCAGCTCTTTTTTCCGTGCCAGCTCTTCTGACAGCCACTCTTCCTCTTCCGCTGCTGACCGGAAGATCTGCAGATTTAGTCCTGCCCCTTCTTCGTGTGAGGCGCGAACCTGCTTCCCGACACGGTTATAATTTTCTTCGATCACTCTGCCTGCGGCCTCCACGATCTGACTGTTGCAACGGTAATTGATATCCAGAAAAATTCTGTCAGCGGACGGGTAATCTCTCATAAAGTCCCGCATAATGCCGGGACTGGCCCCGCGAAATCCATAAATGGACTGGTCGTCGTCACCTACGATAAACAGATTATCCTCCGGTGCCGTCAAGAGTCTGATGATCTCGTACTGCTTCGGCGAAATATCCTGAAATTCGTCGATCAAGATATATGCGAACTGCTTCTGCCAACGAGCCAGAATATCCGGCTGTGTTGTCAGTAGATCATAACAATGACACAGAATATCATCGAAATCCATCTGTTTAAACTCCCGCAAGTAGGAAGCATACTCTTTTATCAGAAACAGAATGTCTTCTTCTCCGATCTTCTGTACCGGAAGCGGCTTTATAACGGAAGATGTTTTATAGGCGCTCAATGAAGCAATTATACTGTCCATGTCTTCTTCCTGCAGACATGCAAAGCGCTTATGCATATGAATGATCTGTCTGATCAGCTTCCTCCTCTCAGTTTCCGTAATGATGACATAGTCGCGATACTGCGCAGATTGTTTCAGAATATGATAGAACACGGCATGAAAGGTGCCGAACCTGACCGGTGGTCTCTCCGGTTCCATGAGACGAAAAAAGCGTTCCTGCATTTCCAGTGCCGCCGCTTTCGTAAAAGTGATGACAAGAATATGTGACGGGTCTATGCCCTGTCCGTTGATGAGCTGTCTGATACGGTGTACGATGACGTAAGTCTTGCCGCTGCCGGGGCCGGCAAAAACCTGCGCTGCCCCGGCAGTATGCATTATAGCTTGTTCCTGATTGGGATTTCCCGTAAATTCAGGCACCTTGTAATTTCTCGATTCCTTTACGGATTCTTGCAAGAGACTCCTCCTTGCCAAGCACTTCCATGATCTCGGTAGCGCCTGCCGGTGTCATCTGCTTACCGGAAACTGCCGTCCGTATCGGCCACATCACGTATCCGTTTTTACAGCCCTTCTGCTCCACGTAGGAAACAAGTGTCTGATACAGCGCATCATTGCTGTAATCCGTCTGGTCTTCCAGAAGCGGCAGAACCTCCTGCAATACTTCCAGTGAGGACTCTGTATTTGTTTTCATCTTCTTGTGGGTATACATCTCCACGTCATATTCCGGTAATTTCTCAAAGAAATCGACCATTTCCTTGATATCCGGGAAAATCTCTATTCTTGTCTTAACCATTGCGGCAATCTTATGAAGATCCAGATGGCCGCTGAGTGCTTCTTTCAGATAAGGTTCCGCCATCTCATAGAACCGGTCGGCATCCATCGCCTTGAAATATTCGCCGTTCATCCATTTTAATTTCGTATAATCAAATACTGCCGGTGACTTGGACAGATGATGATAATCGAATTTACCGATCAGTTCCTCCAGCGTAAAGATCTCCGTGTTATCTTCCGGACTCCAGCCAAGCAGCGCCACAAAATTAACGATCGCTTCTGATAAAAATCCCTGTTCGATCAGATCCTCATAGGAAGAATGCCCGCATCTCTTGGCCAATTTCTGGTGATTCTCGTCGGTAATCAGCGGACAATGCACATATTCCGGTACTTCCCAGCCGAATGCCTCATAAAGACGGTTATATTTGGGGGAAGACGACAGATATTCATTGCCGCGCACCACATGGGTGATGCCCATCAGATGATCATCCACCACATTAGCAAAATTGTATGTGGGATAGCCGTCCGATTTAATCAGGATCATGTCATCCAGTTCCGCATTATCCACGCTGATATCTCCGTAGATGTCATCATGGAACGTGGTAGTTCCCTCCGTAGGATTATTCTGTCTGATCACGTAAGGTTTTCCGGCGGCAAGATTTGCCTCCACCTCTTCCTTCGATAAATGCAGACAATGCTTGTCATAAACATTGATCTCCTTGCCCGCTACGGTACGCGTCAGGGATGCAAGGCGCTCCTTATCACAGAAACAGTAATACGCCTCTCCCTTGTCCACCAGCTCCTTGGCGTATTGCAGATAGATCCCCTGCTTCTGACGTTCGCTCTGTACATAAGGTCCCACGCCGCCGTCTTTGTCCGGTCCTTCGTCATGAAAGAGTCCGGTTTTCTCAAGCGTACGGTAGATAATATCCACCGCTCCTTCCACATAACGTTCCTGATCAGTATCCTCTATTCTCAGAATAAAGTCACCACCCTCATGTTTTGCAATCAGGTAGGCATACAATGCCGTTCTGAGATTGCCTACATGCATGCGTCCCGTAGGGCTGGGCGCATATCTTGTTCTTATTTTCTGACTCATAATTTCCTCCTCACTTCATATCCGGAATCTTCCTGTCCGCCGCTTCCTTAAAGGAACCTACCGCCTTCGCCGCCGCCGGTATGGCAATATTCGTTCCGGCACCCGCCACGCAGCCGCCCGGACATGCCATTCCCTCGATCAGACATCCGTTCTTCTTGCCCGCCTTAGCAAGCATCAGCATCTTTTTACACTCGGATAAACTTTCCGCATGTTCGATATTCACTTCCACATCGGGATAGTACTCCCGCACACATTCCTCGATGGCGCTTGCCACACCGCCTGCCACACCATAGCCGCGTCCCGCACCAGTAGCGCCTTTCAGCTCGTCCATCGCCTTAATCTCGTCAAGCAGGATTCCTCTCGCTTCGAAAATTCCTGCCAGCTCCTCGAATGTAATGACAAAATCCACATCCGAACGAATCGTCCTTCTGGAAGCCTCCAGTTTCTTAGATGCACATGGTCCGATAAAGACTACTTTCGCATCGGGATGATCCTCTTTTATGATTCTGGCCGTCGCCACCATAGGTGTCAGCGCATTAGATATCTTGTCTATGGTCTCGGGGAAAAACCGCTTCGCCAACACAGACCATGACGGGCAACAGGAGGTCAGGCTGAAAGGCAGCTTACCTGTCGCCACCTCCGTGGCATAATGCTCCGCTTCCGCCATAGCTCCCCGGTCGGCGCCGATTGCCGTCTCATAGACATCATAGAAACCTAACTCCTTCAAAGCAGTCTTCAACATATCCGGTGTCACATTCGGCCCGAACTGTCCCGCAAAAGCAGGCGCTACCTGCGCAATGATCTTATGTCCCAACTGCATGGCACGAATCAGCTGAAATATCTGAGATTTATCCGCAATTGCACCGAAGGGACAATTCACCATACACTGACCGCAGGAAACACACAAATCATTATCTATGACCGCCCTGCCTTTCTCGTCATTCTTGATGGCTCCCACACCACAGGCTCCCGCACAAGGTCTTACCTGATGAGATATGGCATCGTATGGACAGACCGCCTTACACTTACCGCACTTAATGCATTTCTCCTGATCAATGACAGACTTGCCGTTCTTCATGGATATTGCCCCGCGGGGACATACTTCCCGACAAGGATGTGCCACACATCCCATACACCGATCCGTCACCTGATAACAGTTCTCCGGACACGCATTGCAGGCCGAAGGAATTACCTGCATAAGGGGCGGTTCATAATATTTCTCGGAAATATTGCTTTCTTCTAATCCCTGCGTCAGATGCACCAGTCGGTTCTCCGGCCGCAAAGATAACCCCATTGCAAGCCTAATCCGTTCACGCACGATGGCGCGTTCTCTATAAATACTCTCATACTCCGATTCATCATAATCGACGATCTGATAAGGAAGCGCTTCCACATCATCGATCAAATTCTCTGAGTGATAGGCCAGATTAGCTACCTCTTTGAAAATACGGCGTCTGTTCTTGCGAACCTGCGTATCTATCCCTCTCATACAATCCTCCGTTATTTATATGTTAATATTTTCACAAACTTTTCGCATGACATCACGTAATCTGCCACGCATGTAAGGAAAATCCCCGTAAGTTATCATGTCTATTTTTGCATAAACTTACGGGGAAATCAAGTACATTTACCAATCTACTTTTTGCGGCGGCTCAACCAGATGATCAGTCCGTTCACAAGACACAGAAGCGGAAGCAGAATAACGGACACAAATCCGACGATATAAACGACCTGCGCATTGAATGCCAGATAACCGATCGCATAATATTTCACCGGAATCGCCACGGAATCCTCACGGTCCGCCAGACTGGCAATCACGCTGCCGAACAGTTTTACATTATACCCCGGTACGATCTCGTCCGCCATGGCAGTAAACATCTGTTCCGTCGCCACAATGACCGCCTGTGATTCTCCTCCTGACTCAGTACCCTTTCTCACTTTAAGTCCGATCACGAATGGACCATCGATATCCTCTTCACCTTTGCGATAATTATCGCCATCCATCATATCAGTCTTACTGAAAGCACTCTCGCTCGTTGTCAAAAACGGCTGATAAGACACATCATCAACGTCCTCCGGGTAAGTCAGTCCTCTGGATAAAGGTGCCAGCACCGTACCCCCGGACACCTTCTCCGTAAGGTCTCCTTCCTCAATTTCAGGAAAAAGATTGTACGGATTCTGATAATAATAGCTGCGATCTCCCTCCGCAATCACGCCATCTACCACAGATAAACCATAGTATCCCATGATCTTCTCAAACTGTTCCATACTCGTACCTGTCCACGTAGGAATAATCAATGCGTTACCGCCCTGTTCCAGATACGCTAACATCTTATTTGTATCATCTTCCGAATAATCATTGACCGGCGCATTCAGAATAATGCCGCGGGCGTCTTCCGGAATCTCATCCACCGTGTGAAGACTCAGATTCTCATAAGTCACGTTTTCCTTAGCCAATGCATTTAAAAATTTTTCATCAAAAACAAGCTCATCATGACCCGTTACGATATAGAATTTGGGAATATCGTCCGTCGTCACACGCATAATCGCCGATAGCAGCTGTCCCTCTCCGTCATATCCCGCGATCTCATAGCTGTAGGTGGTATAATTCGGCTCATAAGCATAGATATCATTGTAATCTACTATCGTATCTCCGCTCGGACCGACAACGATCAGACTGTTGCTCGAAGGTTCCGTATCCGTATATTTATAGTAAAACTTCGGATTCGCTATCGGATCGATGTATTCTACCTTAATATGCTTAGAGAGTCCCTTAAATTGCTGCAGTGTCCTGTCCAAGTCCTCATCTTTCGCCGCCTCCTCCGACAACACATTGATCGTGACATCCTGCGGCAATCCGCCGAGGATCCGCTCGGTATCTTCCGTGAGTGTATAGAGCTTATTCGCCGTCACGTCAAACGATGTGTACTGATCAGGTACATAGTTAAGCCCGAGATTGATCGCAATCGTCAAAAGTGTCGTCAACAGTATATTGACGATGCTGTACGCTCCCAGTTTGATTCCTCTGCCCGCCACCGCATATCTGCGTTTCTGGATGGACTGGGTTGTACAAAACAGTACAAATGCCGTGGCAGTCACAAAATACGCTACGGATTCCACCTGAAAATAGCCATTGCACAGTGCATCAAACCTTCCTACCATATCAAAGCACCGTAATAGCTTTGCAATATACTCTGCTATTTTCGACGTGCCGGATGAGGATATCACATTGCAAAGTCCCGACATAATATATCCCAGAAACATCGTTGCAAAAGACAACACAGCCGCAATCACAATGCTTTCGGTCAGTGAGGACATAAACAAACCGATTGCAAGGCCTAAACAACCATACAGGAAAAAACCAAGCAGCGATGTGTAGGATGTGCCTGTCTGAAATTCTCCCGCACGCATCAACAATATCGGTGCCAGACCGATCACTAATACCGGGATCGCAAACATAATCACCAGTGCCAGAAATTTACCCATCACGATCTTACCCACTGACACCGGTGCCGTCAGGATCAACTGATCCGTCTTATACTTCCGCTCCTCCGCCAGCGTACGCATGGTCAGAATCGGAACGGTAATGATCAGCAGGAACACAACGCTCTGTAAAACATACGAGATCGTGGGATATCCGGAGAGCATATTAAGCACCATAAAATATATCCCCATCATAAACAACATGACTGCCAGATAGAGCCAGCCGATAAAAGAGTGAAAGAAGGACTTCAACTCTCTCTTATAAATCGCTATCATCGTTCAAATCCTCCTTCTGAGCATCCTCTGTCATATTATCAACATCTTCCGTACGTTCCTGCTCCTGTATCAAAACTGTTTCATCTGCCTGTTCTTGTACAGACTCCTTATCGATATTTCCCGTCAGCTTTAAGAATATATCTTCCAAAGATCTTTCGAGACGGTTCATGGAAAGGATCGGCATATCCGCCTTCGACAAAGCCATCGAAAGTTCCTTCCGGATATCCGCATCGTCCGCTGTCTCCACGTGGATCACTACCGAGTCTTCCTCCGACCCCTGTTCGATCGTATAAGCCGCAATCTGCCCCATACCTTTAAGGACTTCTTCCGCCTGCTCTTCGGTTCCGACAGCTGTCACTTCGAGCTCCGTTCTGGCCTGCATCATCTGCTGCAATTCCTCTGGCGAACCGTCCGCTGCTAATTTGCCGTCCGAGATAATCATAATGTGATCACACACCGCACTCACCTCAGACAAAATATGTGAGCTTAAGATGATCGTATGTTCCTTTGCAAGACTCTTAATCAGGTCCCGCATCTCTATGATCTGCTTCGGGTCTAAGCCGACCATCGGTTCATCCAATATGAGAACTTCCGGATAGCCGATAATCGCCTGCGCCAGTCCCACACGCTGCTTATATCCCTTGGACAAATTTCTGATCAGCCGCTCTTCCACCTCATTTAGCTGTGTCTTCTCTATGACTTCTTCCACATGTTCTTTTCTTTCTTTCCTACCAACCTTCTTGAGCTCCGCCGCAAACATCAGATATTCCCACACCGTCATATCCGTGTATAATGGTGGAATCTCCGGCAGATAGCCGATACACCGTTTGGCTTTCTCCGGCTGTCTTAAAATATCATAGCCATTTATCTTCACGGTACCGCTGTTGGCAGCGATATATCCCGTCATAATATTCATTGTCGTTGACTTTCCAGCTCCATTAGGTCCTAAGAAGCCGTAGATTTGTCCCTTTTCTACCGTAAAAGACAAGTGATCCACCGCCGTATGCGCACCATATCTTTTTACCAAATTCTCAACCTGTATCAAAATAAGGTCCTCCCTTCTGCAAACGCTCATATAAATGTACTCTCAAAGTGTGTTTCTATTCTTATCAAATTGTGAAATTTCTGTGTCCGTTCATAATTGCTGCAAACACACCGCCACGATTATATCATATTATATTACTAAAAACACTTTAAATTATAGTAAACAACATAACAAATTTCTGCTTCCGGTTCTTGTGGGAGCCGTATTCGGAAGCTTTTGCACGACCGAATTCAAAAATTGTTAATGTCGTTAACTATATAAGAAAGGGATCATATGAAGGATTATATGTATAAAGAAAACTTTGACAGGTTTCCTCTCGCAATGGCTTATGTTCCGTGGCAACGATTTAACGGAATATGCGATAATCTTGATGAAGCTCTTGACACCGGAACAATTTTTCCGGAACTCGACAAACCATTCACAGGAAGGAGATGCTGTAAAAAATGAATATGCATTTTGCCAACGAGCAGGAAAAACTGCTGCATGATATACAGGTTCTGGACTTCGTAGTCATCGAAATGTCCCTGTATCTGGACACCCATCCTACCGACAGAAATGCTATGGAATATTTTAACCACTATAATCGTA
>CAMWMS010000069.1 GCA_947175435.1 uncultured Lachnospiraceae bacterium
GAATTGTACCGTGGCAGAGAACATTTTTGCCGGACGATTTGATGAGTTCTCCAAACTGGGCATAGTAAATATGAAGAAACTCAATAATGCGGCACAAAAGATCTTGGACTCTTTTGGGATTTCTCATATTAAGGCGGAGGACAGTATCAATCGGTATGGTTTTGAGGATCGCAAGTTGATTGAAATTGTCCGTTGTGTTTCAGACGAAACAGAAATTTTTGTGGTTGACGAGACGACGACGGCGCTGTCTATGGAAGGCAGACAACTTTTGTACAAACTGATACATAAATTAAAAGACCAAAACAAGTCGGTCATCTTTATTTCTCATGATATGGACGAGATTTTAGAGCAGTGTACTGATTTGACGGTTTTGAGAGACGGCGAGATTATCGGTCACTTGGATCGCAGTGAAATGGATAAGCCCAATGCCGAGCAAGTGATCCGTTTTATGATGGTAGGGCGTGAAATTGGAGATGCCTATTACAGAGAGGATTACGACAGTTCTCATAGAGATAAGGTCGCACTGGAATTAAGAAATGTGTGTCTGGGTGAGATAAAAAATTTCTCGTTGAAATTGCATGAGGGTGAAATAATTGGGTTTGGCGGATTAAGCGGCTGTGGTATGCATGAGATCGGGCGTATTGCATTTGGGCTGGAAAAGCCAGAAAGCGGAAGCGTAGAACGTAACGGAGAGAAGATTAAAGGGTGCTTTGAGGCAATACAGTCAGGTATCGGTTATGTGTCAAAGAACCGTGATACGGAGGCACTGATTTTAGAGGGCTCTATTCAGGACAACATAGTACTTCCCTCTGAGTCTGAACTTTCTCATACCACCTTTATCAGTCCGAAGAAGGAAAAACAGATGGCTGACCGGGAGATCGATTCCTTCCGTATCAAGTGCGGTGATGGAAAGCAGTGGGTAAATACCTTGAGCGGTGGTAACAAGCAGAAAGTTTCTTTTGCGAAATGGACGGCGAAGGGATCGGACGTTATTATTATGGATTGTCCCACAAGAGGCGTGGATATCGGTGTAAAGCAGTTTATGTACGGATTAATTGCAGATATGAAAAAGCAGGGTAAGTCGATCATTCTGATCAGCGAAGAGATGGCGGAGCTGATCGGTATGGCGGACAAAATCATCATCATGAAGGACTTTGCGGTGACAAAGGAGTTTATGCGAAGCAAAGATCTGTCAGAGACCGACATGATAGAATACATGATTTAGGAGGGGCACATGATGAGTGAAAAAGAAAAAGTAACACCTGCGGAATTTATAAAACATCATATTTATGATATTGCGGCTTATGCCGGACTGATCGTGACCTTTATTCTGTTTCTTATATTTAGCGGAAGCCGTCTTTCCTACAATATGGCAACAGTACTTCAGTCGGCCTCAACTTATTCGATTATTGCGCTGGGAGCGGTATTTGTCTACTCTATGGGATATATGGATGTCAGTGTGGGACAGCAGGTTGGCGTATATGCAATCCTGATGATCATGATTACAAATGCGATGGGAGGAACTGCAGCCGGTGTAGTAGTTAGCTTTCTGGTGATTTTGGTTTTGGCACTGCTCTGTGGCGCATTTAATGGAGCTGTGGCAGTGTGGTTAAAGCTACCGTCCATTGTAACATCATTGTTCCTGATGTTTTTCTTCACAGGAGCGCAATTGCTTTTGATGGAAAGTACGGGAACAAACTCTATTTCCATTCAGGCGACCATCAAACCGGCGGACCGCGGTATGTATAACGTGATGCTGATTGTTGCGATTATTATCACGGCGGTTATCGTTACCTATTTCTTTAAGTTTTCCAAGCTGGGAAAATACACGAGAGGAATCGGTGCTAATGAAGTGACGACAGCACAGTGCGGTGTCAATACAACGAAATGGAAAGTAATCGCATATATGGCTTTTGGAGTGTGTGTAGCAGTCGGTTCCTTCATCATGCTGACGAGAACAGGAAGCGCAGGCAAGGGAACGGGAAGCGGTTATGCGATGGATATCATGATTTGCCTGATCTTAGGTGGAATGCCATTGTCCGGAGGTATGAAGTCAAAAGTCAGCAGTGCACTGGTCGGTACATTTACATATGTGCTCCTGACAAATGACTTGACGACAATGGGCGTGGATTTAAATATGATAAATTTCGTGAAAGCAATTATTTTTATCGCGATCATCATGGTTACTTGTCGGAAGAGGGATGCGGTATTACCAAGGTAGGTTTTTGCTGTGGCAGATACACAGAGGAACATATAAAATTGATTTAAAAACTAGGAGGAATGAGAATGAAAAAGGCGTTATTAAAAAAGATTTCGGCAACTATGCTTGCAGGAGTAATGGCAATTTCAGCGGTTGGATGTGGTAGCGGTGGAAATACTGCTAACAATAGTTCGGCTCCGGCAGATTCCGGTACGACATCCAGTGATTCCAACACTGCATCCGGTGATTCGGGAGATGCAGAGAGTGCACCGGCAGTAGAGGGAAAAGACTGCACGATCGGTGTTGCATTCTATACGGATACAGGATTTGCTGTAGATTCCACGAAAGCGTATCTTGAGTCCCTTTCGGATACATTGAATGTTAAGTTTACGTATACTGTATTGACACAGACTGACGAGGCGGCAAACTTAACTAAAATTCAGGAGCTGATCTCATCAAATGTAGACGGTATTATCTGTACCATGGATCTTGGTATGACTTCTATCATTCAGGAGTGCGAGGCAGCAGGCGTTTATCTTGGTGGTTATCTGTGCGACTATGATACTTCCTATAATACAGCATATGATCAGGTATTTAAGAGTGACTATTTCGTAGGAAGCGCAGTAGACGGGCAGAGCCCGGATGCTGTAACGATCGGAACAACTATGTTTGATAGTCTGATCGAATATAATGAGCGTAATGCAGACGCGCCGATCACACATGTATCCATGGCGATTTTCCCGGTATGGGCATTCCCCACACAGCAGGTGGGCGCAGAACAATTCGTGGCAGCAGTGGAAGCATACAATGAGACCGCTGAGACACCTATTACAGTTGATCCGCTGAATGAGGAAAGTGATGTGCTGGCATTTGCACCGCTTGATACAACATATTTTGCAAAGCATGCAGATTCACAGGCAATTATATCTTTCGCAGCAGGAAGCGCATTTGTATATCCCACTATGGTTCAGGCAGGCGTGGATAGCAGCATGAAGCTCTTTACAACCGGATTTGACGGCGGTGAGGATGTGAACTTCGGTACATCAGGAAACGGAACATATCAGCAGATTATGGTGACGGCACCTGAGTCAATCACTTATCCTTTGGTATTGCTGTTAAATAAGATCAACGGTGTATCTTTCTCAGATCAGCCGGCTGAAGCAGAACGTGTCAGCTCAGCACAGTATCTTGTTAATAGTGATGAAGATATGGCTAGTTTCCAGAAGAGCTGTTTCTTTACAAAGGATGCAGCAAACGCAATGTATACCCCGCAGGATGTTCTTAATATGACGGCATTTGGCAATCCTAATGCAACCTACGCAGATCTTAAAGGGATTTTGTCCACAATGACAATTGACAGTATTAAATAAAAAACACCGATGATGGGCGGCATGAAAGAAAGCTCTCAGGCATTATTTAAGCTGGCTTGAGAGCTTTCGGACTTCATGCGGAAGGATATAGTGAAAAAGGTATTCTTTGGATAGAATTAGGTTGCCGAAGGGCAGTATCATGGAGGAAGCAATTATGAAGGGTTCGGGAAATATCATAAAAAAGATTGTTTTATCAGCAATTTTTCCAATATTGATGTTTGTGGTGATGCTCATCATTACTGCGAGCAATGACAAGTGCTATGTAAATGGAAAGTTAATATTTTTGAGTACGGATCTGATCCGTCAGGTGATTATCAATGCTTGCATGACGATCTGTGTTGCGCTGGCAATCTGGCTTCAGTTAAAGAACGGGAGATTTGATTTTTCGGGTGGCGCTTCCATGATACTAACGGCTATTATTGCAGGAAATGTAGGGCTCACAACAAACAGTCCGGTGATAGCGTTACTGGTTGCAGTTGTAGTAGGAATCGTGTTAAGCAGTGTGACAGCAATTGTATACATTATTGGTCGGCTTCCTATTATTATCTGCACGATTGGTATGACGTTACTTTATGAGTCACTGACATATCTGGTGTCCGGCGGTCAGGGAATCCGTATCTTTTATTCACAGGCGCATACTTCTATATTTGGAAGGATTCCCGGTGTTCTGGTACCGACAGCGCTTGCTGTAGCAGCATTTGTGATCTTCACATACTTTACAGCGGCAGGCAGAAAGGGCAAGGTGCTTTCTAATAACCAGCGCGCAGGTGTCAATATCGGTATTGATGAGAAGAAGAATGTGTTTGTCACATATATCTTTACAGGAATCATTATCGGGCTTGCAGCAATCGTATATGTTTCACAGCACGAGGTTGCGCCACAATCAGGGCTTGCTACTTCGGGCATTATGTTCTCCTATATTGTACCGGTGTTCATGGGAACCTTTATAGGGCTTGCAAGCTGTGATGTTGTAGGAATTGCGATTGCAGCAATCGGAATGGAAATTATGAATTATGGGTTGAACTGCTTGAATCTGGGTGCAGGAGGATGGCAGCAGATCATTATGGGAATATTTGTGCTTGGGTTCTATGCATTCTCAGCACAGACAGATAAGATACAGGCATTTATGGAAAAAAGAAAGAAATCGGCTAAATCTGCATAAACAGTAGAGCAGCAGGAAACGGTTTATTTCAGTCGGAATTATATGGACGGAGAGGTAGGTAAAACGTGGTGCAGATTGAAAAATGGGGAATGCTGGAGCTTACATTTCAGGGAAAAACGGACGGTAATCCTTACATGGATTATTGGATCAAGGCAGCAATATCCGGTGAAAAGGAAAAGGTTGAAGTAAACGGATTCTATGATGGGGACGGCGTGTATAAAATACGTTTTATGCCATCCCATGAGGGTACATATTCCTATCAGGTGTCGGGTAATTTCGCTGATGTATTCAAGGAGCAGATGCGCGGAGAATTTACGGTTACGCCTAATCGTCCGGAGAATCATGGACCGGTAAGGGTGCGTGGCAGACAGTGGCTTGCCTATGCAGACGGAACTCCATACCATAGTGTTGGAACAACATGCTATGCATGGACTCATCAGAAGGAGGAGTTGCAGCAGCAGACCTTGGAAACACTACGAAAGAGTTGTTTCAATAAATTACGTTTCTGTGTCTTCCCCAAGTATTATGCTTATAATGAGACAGAGCCACAGCTTTATCCATATCAGAGAGGCGAAAGCAGAGGTCAGGATGGGGAGAAGACAGCGAAGAAGATAAAGCTCAGCATTGCTCACAAAAAAGAACCGGAAGATATTACGGACTTTGACTGCTATAGCTTTAATCCTGCATACTTTCAGCATTTGGATCAAAGAGTGAAACAATTGATGGAGATGAGCATAGAAGCAGACATCATTTTGTTCCATCCTTACGATAAATGGGGATTTTCCACCATGAAGCAGGAGTGTAACGAGCTGTATCTGAGGTATATGGCAGCACGTTACAGCGCATACAGAAATGTGTGGTGGTCTCTGGCAAATGAGTATGATCTGCTGCCGCAGATTACAACTGATGAGTGGGATACATATGGGAGTCTGGTGCAGGCGCAGGATGTATACGGACATCTCCGGTCAATTCATAATTGTATCGCATTTTATGATTACACAAAGGACTGGATTACCCACTGCAGTATGCAGAAGAATGATACCTATAAGCATGTGGAGTTGACAGACCAGTTTATTGAAACGTATAGGAAGCCGATTGTCTGGGATGAAATCGTATATGAAGGCAATCTTGATGCAGGCTGGGGTAATATTTCCGGGCAGGAACTGGTGCGCAGGTTCTGGGAAGCGACGCTGCGCGGCGGGTGTGCGGGACACGGAGAGACTTTCCTGCATCCCGAGGATATTATCTGGTGGTCGCATGGAGGTGTTCTCCATGGAGAGAGTGAGCCGCGGATAGCATTCCTGAAGAAAATCTGGGATGAAGCGCCGGGAGGATATCTGAAAACAGTGGCGGGTATCTTTGATGAGGTGGTAGCAATTCCGGAATATGCAGAAAAAACAGTGACGTGGGAATACAGCACATGGGCGGATTATGAACTCCATTATTACGGATTCGGCAGACCGGCTTTCCGAAGATTTGAGTTCCCGGAGGATGAGAAGTTCCAAGTGGAGGTTATCGATACATGGAATATGACGATTCAGGATGCCGGGATACACAGCGGAACAACAGTGCTGGAGCTTCCGGCACGTGAATGGATGGCAGTGCGTATAAGGAAAGTGTAGATTAATGCGATTAAGAGGTGGACTTATGGTAGATTTAAAAGCGAGACCGTTTTATTTGTCAGATGAGGATATCCGCTGGGTAGAGGATACAAAGGCGTCATTAAGTTTAGAAGAAAAACTGGGACAGTTGTTTTTTCCGATCGGATATTCTCCCAATGAACAGTATTTACAATATGAGATTTTAAACCGGAATCCGGGTGGGCTGATGTTCCGTACCGGAAAGACAGAGGAGCTGTTTTCTGCATATACCTATCTACAGGAACATGCAAAGGTGCCGATGTTTCTGGCAGCAAATCTTGAGGCCGGCGGAGACGGCATTGTTGAAGAGGGAACAGCTTTCGGTAAGCAGATGCAGGTGGCGGCTACAGGCGATCCTGAGCAGGCGTACCGCTTAGGAAAAGTGTCGTGCAGCGAGGGTCAGGCAGTAGGGTGCAATTATGCATTTGCACCGGTTGTGGATATCGATCAGAACTACCATAATCCCATCACTAACGTGCGTACTTACGGAGCAGATAAGGAGATGGTAAAGGCGTGTGGTCTGGCATATATGCGCGGCGCTAAGGAATGCGGCACTGCGGTTTCCATCAAGCATTTCCCGGGGGATGGCGTGGATGAGACAGATCAGCACATTCTGACCAGTGTCAATTCACTGTCATGTGATGAGTGGGATGCGACATATGGGGATATATATAAGACGCTGATCGAGGCGGATGCCCTGACAGTGATGATAGGTCATATAGCAATGCCTGCATATCAGAAACGTTTTAATCCCGATCATCCCAATAAACTGATGCCGGCGTCTCTGTCACCGGAGCTGTTGAAGAATCTTCTGCGAGAGCAGTTAGGTTTTAACGGAATGATTATTACAGACGCATCGCCGATGGTTGGTTTCTTATGTGCGATGGATCGTGAGAAATCTGTGCCGTACTGTATTGAAGCAGGCTGCGACATGCTTTTGTTCAACAAGGACCATCAGGAAGACTTAGAGTTTATGCGTAAGGGCTATGAGGAAGGGATTCTTTCCGAGCAGCGGCTGGATGAGGCAGTCACCAGAATACTAGCGGCGAAGGCGGCATTGAAATTGCATACAAAACGTGCAAACGGAACATTGGCGCCCAATCGTGAAAATCTCAGTGTCATTGGCTGTGACCAGCACAGGGCATGGGCTAAGGAGTGTGCGGACAAGGCAGTGACGCTGGTAAAGGATACACAGAATCTTCTGCCGATTACGCCCAAGAAGCATAAGAGAGTGCTGTTTGAGATCATGGGCAAGTGTCCGTCAGAGGAGCGGGTCGCTAAGCGCTTTATCGAAGATATGGAGCGAGAAGGGTTTGAGATGATCCGCTATGAGGAGGAGGTATTTGACTTTTCCAAGCCGATGCGTTTTGAGACAGTGACGGAGTTTCGGAATAAATATGATCTTGTTATCTACATCGGGAATGTGGAGAATGCCTCAAATAAGACAACAAACCGCTTGAACTGGCATGCACCTTATGGCGCGGGCAACAATATTCCGTGGTTTGTAGAGGTAGTGCCGACTTTGTTTATCTCTCTGCAGAATCCATATCATCTCTTGGATGTGCCGATGGTGAAGACTTACATCAATGCGTACTCAAACCATGATATGATGATCGATACCGTTGTGGAGAAGATTACAGGCAAGAGTGAATTTACAGGGAAAAACCCGGTCGATCCATTCTGCGGAAAAGAATATCTGGCATATTAAGAAGCAGGCTGTCGCACGAACCATATGGGGCGGCAGCCTGTTCTTTTTAAAAAGACGTGAAAAAGCGATAGAACGGAGGACAGGAATAATGGGATTTGGAAAAGATTTCTTGTGGGGAGCAGCATCGGCGGCGCATCAGGTAGAAGGAGCCTATAACGAAGATGGAAAAGGACTTGGAATCTGGGATTACTTTGAAGATCAGCCGGGTCATATCATATACGGAGAGAATGCAAAAGTTGCCTGTGATCACTACCATCGGTATAAGGAAGATGTAGCATTGATGAAAAAGATCGGATTAAAAAGCTACCGTTTTTCTATCAGCTGGCCACGTGTACTGCCGGACGGAATCGGGGCAGTGAATGAAAGAGGTCTGAAATTCTATTCTGATCTTGTGGATGAACTGCTGGCAGCAGGAATTGAACCGCTGGTTACGCTATATCACTGGAATCTTCCGATGGCATTGTATGAAAAGGGCGGCTGGAAGAATCCGGAGAGTCCGAAGTGGTTTGAGGAGTATGTGAAGGTAGTTGCCGAGTGCCTTGGCGATCGGGTTAAATATTGGATGACATTTAATGAATACCAGATGTTTGCAGGATTGGGACTATCCGTTGGAGCAATGGCTCCGTTTGAGACAAACGATTTGAAGACAATGTTGGAAGTATCTGCAAATATTTTCCGTGCGCATGGGAAAGCAGTCTCCGTACTCCGCAGCTGTACAAAGCAGCAGGTAATGATCGGTATGGCGCCTACCGGCAACGTGTGGATTCCGGAGAGTGAAGATGCCGGGGCAGTGGAGGAAGCAAGGGCAAAATCCTTTGCGGTGTCAAAGGAAATGTTCCTGTTTGGAAATGCATGGTGGGGTGATCCTATTTATCTCGGGCATTATCCGGAAGGGGCAGCGGAGATATTTGGCGATCTTTTACCGGAGCTTTCCGATGAAGAGTGGAAGGAAATTTCACAGCCATTGGATTTTTATGGATTTAATGCTTATGAGGGAAGTGTAGAGTATCCGCTCAGTGAAGATAAATATAATACCTATGCTTATCAGGGGAGTCCGAAGACGAGCACGGGATGGAGCGTCACCCCTAAGGTTCTTTATTATGCACCGAAGTTTTTGTATGAGCGGTATCATAAGCCTATTCTGGTGACAGAGAACGGAATGGCGGGTATGGACTGGGTAGCTCTGGACGGGCGTGTACATGACTATCATAGAATTGATTTCTTAAAGCGTTATTTACGGGAGCTGGAGCGTGTAATTGACGAAGGAATTCCGGTGATCGGATATCAGACATGGTCGATTATGGATAATTATGAGTGGTGCCATGGCTATGATATGCGGTTTGGACTGATTTATATTGATTATCAAACGCAGGAACGTACGTTGAAAGATTCTGCTTATTGGTATAGTGATGTGATTGCAACAAATGGATCAAAGATACATGAAAATTAGTATGGGCAATGGGGGCAACGGCTATGAAAATAATTGACACGAGAATCAACGGAATCAAGAACCCGATAGGTTTTTCGTATCCTTATGTGAAATGTTCATGGAAAGTGGCAGATGCTGTGAGTACTCACCAGACCAATGTGAAAATCAAGGTGGCGCTGGATGAACAGTTTGAAAATCTTGTCACAGTAAAAGAGGGACGGGAGTTAAAAAGCATCGGAGAGAAAATCGAGATGTCACTCGAACCTTGTACGCGATACTATTATTGCGTTGAAGTGACCGGTGAGTCCGGTGAGCAGGCGGAGAGTGAGACTGCATGGTTTGAAACAGGGAAAATGGACGAGGCGTGGGAGGCAGCTTTTATCGGAACGGATGAAAAGGATCTGTTTCATCCCGTATTTTTCCATGATTTTGCAACAGAAAAAGAAGTAATGCAAGCGCGTATCTATGTGACGGGGCTTGGGCTTTATGAAGCATATCTAAACGGAACAAAAATCGGAGAAGATTTTCTGGCACCGTTTTGTAATGATTATAATGAGGATATTCAGTATCAGACTTATGATGTCACTGAGCTTTTGCAGGAAAATAACCGTATCGAGATAGCGGCCGGAAACGGCTGGTATAAGGGGCGTCTGGGATATGACGGGGATGTGGCTTTTTTTGGAGATCGTTTTTGGGCAATCGCGGAGATTCATATCAAATATACGGACGGAACATCTATAGTGATTAAGACGGATGAGAATTGGATGTACCGCGGAAGCGATATTGAAATGAGCGACATCTATGATGGCGAGTGCTATAACCGTCTTTTGTGGGATGGGAAAGAAAATATAGCAAAGCCGGTTGTTGTGGACGCCGAAGCGCCCGACAGAAAGAAGTTAAAGGAGCGGTATAGTATCCCGGTAATTGTAAAAGACCGGATTCCGGTGAAAGAAGTGATTCATACGCCCGCAGGGGAAACTGTTCTTGACATGGGGCAGAACTTTACGGGGTATCTGGAGTTTCAGGCGGATTTACCCAAAGGGGTAAAGGTTGTGCTGGATTTTGGTGAAATTTTGCAGCAGGGGAATTTTTACAATGATAATTACAGAACTGCAAAGGCACAGTTCATCTATGTTTCAAACGGCGAAAAAGAACTGGTGCGTCCGCACTTTACCTATTACGGTTTCCGGTATGTGCGTGTGACCGGCTGGCCGGAGGAGCCTGACAAGGCAGCTTTTACCGGAATGGTAGTCTACTCTGACCTTGACAATACAAGTAAGCTGGAAACATCGAGCAGTTTGTTGAATCAGCTTGCCAGTAATGCAGCATGGGGGCAACGCTCTAATTTCCTGGATATGCCGACGGACTGTCCGCAGCGTGACGAGCGTCTCGGATGGACGGGGGATGCGATGGTATTTGCGCCGACAGCGAGCTTCCAGATGGATACAAGGGCTTTTTATCGGAAGTTCTTATATGACCTGCGTGTGGACCAGAAGAAGCACGACGGGCAGATTGCAAGTTATATTCCTAATATGGACCATGCGCCCGGGGGCAGCAGCGTGTGGGGAGACGTTGCGACATTTCTGCCGATGACGCTTTATCAATATTATGGTGACAAAGAAGAGTTAGAGGCACAATACCCGTTAATGAAAGATTGGGTAGATTGGATTATTGCACAGGATAAAGAGCATGGAGATCAGCATTTGTGGAATTTCGGGTTTCACTTCGGTGACTGGCTTGCTCAGGACGGTGCGACGCCGCAGAGTATGAAAGGCGGCACGGATGATTATTTCGTAGCTTCCATCTACTATTATGCATCGGTATTGAAACTTGCAAAAGCAGCAGGAATTTTGGAGAAGACAGAGGAGCGGAGAAAGTACTGTCAGAAAGCAGAGCAGATTTACAAAGCGATCCTTGCGGAGTATTTCTCGCCAAACGGCAGGCTTGTTATCGACACGCAGACTGGGTATCTGATCAGCTTAAAATTCGGCGTTTATGTGAATAAAGAGCGTATCATAGAGGGACTGAAGGTGCGTCTGAAAAAAGACTGTTACAAAATCAAGGGCGGTTTTGTCGGTGCGCCGATGATGTGTCAGGTTCTGGCAGAGAATGGTATGGAAGATCTGGCGTATTATATTTTGTTTCAGGAGGGATTTCCGGGATGGATGCACTGTATCAAACTTGGGGCGACGACCATCTGGGAACGCTGGAACTCGGTACTTGATGACGGCAGTATCAGCGGCACCGGTATGAACTCGCTCAACCATTATGCGTATGGATCTGTAATGGAATATGTGTACCGTCATATCGCAGGAATCAATGAAACAGAGCCGGGATTTCAGTCTGTACGTTTTGCGCCACAGATCAATCCGAAGCTCTCCCATGTTAATTATTCTTACGATTCTGTCAGTGGAAAATATGTTTCCAATTGGCGTGTCAACGCAGACGGGACTGTAACAGTACATTTTGAAGTGCCGTTTGGCTGCACGGCGGTGGCTCTGCTTCCGGGAACAGATGGTGATGAGGTTACGTTAGAGGCAGGCGTTTTTGAGAAAACATATCAGCCGGACCGCGATTACCGAAAAATTTATACGATGGATACACGGTTGGAAGAGTTGATAAATGATGAGCGTGCGATGGAGATTCTAAAGACAGAACTTCCGATTGCATACGGACTTGCAATGAGCGGAGATCCGGAGAATCTGAGTCTGAGTCTGAACGAGCTGCAGTTTATGTTCTTTATGGGATTTAATCCGCAGATGGTAAATGCAGCGGCGGATAAGCTGTTGCTGCTTATGGCGGACTGGACGGAGGAATAGGAGGAAGATATTTATGGAACAGGTTTTTAACCCGTATTTACCACTTTACGAATATGTTGCAGACGGAGAGCCGCATGTTTTTGACGGAAGAGTTTATATTTACGGGTCCCATGACGTTCCCGGAGGGACGGTATATTGTGAGGGGCACTATGTGACATGGTCTGCGCCGGTTGATAATCTGCGCGATTGGAGATATGAGGGTGTTATCTACAGGAGAGATCAGGACCCTTCTAATGCGGATGACAAAATGCAGTTATGGGCGCCTGATGTGACACAGGGACCGGATGGACGTTATTATCTGTATTATTGTTTCAACTTTTATCCGGAGATAGGTGTTGCGGTCAGTGATTCACCGGCAGGACCGTTTGAATTCTATGGCCATGTCAAATATCCGGAGCACATAATGAAAGGAGAAGGATTACAGGGAGATATGATGCCCTTTGATCCGGCTGTTCTGACGGACGATGATGGGCGGGTGTATCTCTATTATGGATTTGCACCGGCATGTGAAAAGGAGATGCTGCTGCCGGAGTTTAGTGAAGCGGATTTGGAAAAAATGCCGGCGGAAGAACGCAAAAAAATCGAAAGTATGATGAATGCAAAATTAGGTGAGAACGGAATGGCTGTGGAGTTGGAGCAGGATATGCTTACGATGAAGGGAACACCGCAGGTCTGCATTCCCGGAGGACATCATACACAGGGAACCGGATTTGAAGGACACGGTTTCTTCGAGGCATCCTCTATCCGCAAGATCAACAATAAATATTATCTTGTGTATTCCAGTCATAAAAGCCATGAACTCTGTTATGCGGTCAGCGACAAACCGATGGAGGGTTATGCATATGGCGGTACCATTGTCTCAAACGGGGATATTGGATATCATGAGAGAACTAAGCCGGTGAATACGCTCGGAAATAATCATGGTGGTATTGCGCAGATCGGAGAAGATTATTACATCTTCTATCATCGGCAGACCCATGGAACAGAGTTTTCCAGACAGGGATGCGCAGAAAAGATCGAGATTCTTCCGGATGGGAGGATTCCACAGGTAGAAATCACGAGCTGCGGACTGAATGGGGAAGCACTTCCGGCAACCGGCAGCTATCTGGCAGCAATTGCGTGTTACATGACTTGTCCGGAGACAACGGATTATATTGATTATCAGAATCCTGCCATGCAGACGCAGACGAGGATGGTACAGAGGCAGAATGTACAGTTTTTGACAGATATTCATGATCAAACGATACTAGGATATAAATATTTTATGTGTAAAAATGTTTCCGGTATCGCATTGGAACTGCGGGGTGAATTTGCAGGAATCATCAAAGTTGCGGCTGATGAAGACGGAAAGGATATCATAGCAGAGAAAGAAGTGTCTGTTACGACCAAAGATTGGAGTATGGTTACAATCTCCGGGGCTGTAAAGGATGGTACGTATCCGCTGTTCCTTCTGTTTAGCGGAGAGGGTTCTTTGGATATGAGGACACTGTTTTTTGTGAAAGATTAAAATGGAGAAGAGAAAGCCTATGAAAATTGCTGTGTTTGTCGGCGGTATTGCATATGAAGCCCAGAGCCGCCTTATGGAAGGAATCAGAAAATATGCAGATGAAGAAAATATCAATATTTTCGTATTCACCTGCAATGGCGATATCTACAGGCAGTCGGAGTATGGAATCGGGGAATTTCAGATCTTATTTTTACCGGATCTTACGCAATATGACGGAATTATTTTTGCGAGAGATACCATACAGAATGAACAGTTTGCGGCTGAAATCACACGGAAGATCATAGATTCCGGCACGCCTGTCATCAGTATTGAAAGCCATATTCCCGAAATGCCGACATTCTATGTAGATAATCGTGAGGCTATGCGGGACATTGTCTCTCATTTGATAGAAGTGCACGGAGTGCGGGACATCTGCTATTTATCCGGACCGGAGCAGAACCTGGAAAGCGTTGAACGATTAGAAGGCGCTATGGA
>CAMWMS010000070.1 GCA_947175435.1 uncultured Lachnospiraceae bacterium
GCATCAAGGCGATGACATTATCAGGCCGGCTCCTGAAATCCTATATGGATAAGGCTGCGGATACAGTAAACAGCCTGAGGAATATGTTATTTAGAAAGAAGTAAGGGTACATAAAGCTGAATCCGTAAGGAACAGAACAAGAGACAGAAGTAATGATATGAAGGCAGGAGGAGCAGAAATGTTCCTCCTGTTTCTTGTATTTTTCCCCATTATAGTCCATAATGAAAAAAGCATAAGTAAAGCAGCAAAGGAACGGTCACACATGGAATATATTTCGGAAAAACAGGCGAAGAAGGCGATCATAGACATAGGACAGCGCATGTATCTGCGCGGTTTTGTGGCGGCAAATGACGGAAATATCTCCGTCAAGACGGCGGATCATGAAGTCTGGGCGACGCCCACAGGCGTTTCCAAGGGCTACATGAAGAAGAAAATGCTGGTTAAGGTGGACTTGGACGGCAACGTGTTGGAAGGCACTTATAAACCTTCTTCCGAGTTAAAGATGCACCTGCGGGCTTATCGGGAGAATAAGGATATCAGGGCAGTATGTCATGCGCACCCACCGATCTGCACCTGCTATGCGATAGCGGGGATTCCGCTGGATGTACCGGTATTGGCCGAAGCTATCATTACTCTGGGTGATGTGCCGATTGCACCCTATGCGGAACTTGGCAGTAAAGAGGTGCCGGAGGTGATCGCGCCCTATTGCCACACGCATAACGGTATCCTGCTCGCCAACCATGGGGCGGTAACTTGGGCGGAGGATATCTATGAGGCGTATTATCGGTTGGAGTCCATGGAGTATTATGCGAATATTCTGTTGATCACCGGGAAAATATTGAGAAAGCAGAACCAGCTCACGAAGGAACAGATTGATGCGCTTCTTGCCATGCGGGATAAGTTCGGCATTAAGCGCGGCGGTGTGCCGGCAGGCGACAGGTAAAAAATCGAGCACAAAAAGAAAAGGGGATATATCAATGAAACTGACGGACTTGCAAAACTACCAATCCATTATGATCCAATGTCACGACAATCCGGACGCGGATGCGATCGCTTCGGGATTTGCGCTGTACACTTATTTCACTAGTTTGGGCAAAACAGTACAGCTTGTCTATGCGGGAAGAAATCAGATTCACAAATCTAATCTGCTGCTGATGGTGGAGAAGCTGCAGATACCTATTATATATATAGGAGATATCAAGGGGTATTCACAGCAGGAGCCATCCGGCAAGACACCGGGGCTTCTGATCACCGTAGACTGCCAGTACGGAGCTGGTAATGTGACCTGTCTTCCGGCGGAGGATGTGGCGATCATCGATCATCATCAGGTGGAGATCACGGATGTGGAGAAACGCGAGATCAATCCGCACTTGGGAAGCTGTTCTACGCTGGTATGGAACATGCTTCGAGAGGTTGGTTACAAGATAGAAGACAGCAGGATCGGAACGGCGCTTTACTACGGACTTTATACGGACACGAATCAGTTTGCGGAGATCTACAATCCTCTGGATATGGACATGAGGGAAGCGGTGCCCTGTGAAAAGACGCTGATCACTCTTTTTCGTAACTCAAACCTGTCCCTACAGGAGATGGAGATTGCGGGCGTGGCGATGATCCGGTATATCTATAATGATGATTACCGATATGCGATCATCAAGTCGCAGCCTTGTGACCCGAATATTTTAGGACTGATCAGCGATCTGCTGATTCAGGTAGCGGAAGTAGACAGTTGCGTGGTATACAACGATTTAAAGGACGGTTACAAGTTTTCGGTCAGAAGCTGTATCAAGGAGGTGCAGGCCAACGAGTTGGCGGCGTTTCTGGCGGACGGTGTCGGGTCCGGCGGCGGGCATAGGGAGAAAGCTGGCGGCTTCATCAGCATGACCTTGTATGAGAACGCATATCCCACACTGCATTCGGAGGCTTTCTTCAGTCAACGTTTGAACAATTATTTTGATTACTGTCAGATCATCTACGCGGATGAATATGAGGCCGACCTGTCCGATATGAAGACCTACGTGAAGAAGCAGCTTCACCTCGGTTATGTGGAGGCCACGGATATTCTGCCCGTGGGTACGCCGATTACGATTCGTACCTTAGAGGGGGATGTGGATATGACGGTGGAACCGGATCTGCTCATCATGATCGGGATCAAAGGAGAAGTGTATCCGAACCGGAGAGAGAAGTTTGAGAAAAGTTATGTCGTTACAGACGAGCCGTACTGTAAGGATCAGATGCATGCGCATTGCAGCACGATGTATGAGCCGACGATCCATAATCGTGAGAACGGGGAAGTCATGCAGCTTGCCGATTATGCGAAAGCTTGTATTGCCACTGGCGGCACTCACATTCATGCAAAAGAATTAACCGGAAGAGTCAAGGTGTTTACCGCATGGGACAAGGAGAAATATATGCTTGGCAAAGCGGGCGATTATCTGGCGGTGCGCTGTGACGACAAGCATGATATCTATGTGGTGGAGCGGGATATCTTCTATAAGACATACGATGCGGCGGATGCTGCTCACGGAGGAAAACATGACTAAAGACGGCACAAATAAAGACATCGTACAGTATGACGCGTTTATCAGCTACAGACATTCGGAGTTAGACAGTTTCGTGGCGCAGACACTGCATAAGCAGTTGGAAAACTTTAAACTGCCTAAAAATGTGGCGCGGCGTAAGATGGTACAGGCTAAGACCTCTTCCGGCACAGGCACTGTGGCATCTGTACCGGAAGCAGATGATACAGTGAATGTGACCGAGTTGGTCAAGACCAGAATCAAGCGGGTGTTTCGGGATAAAGAAGAGCTTCCGCTGGTGACTAATCTGGCGGACCCGATTACCGAAGCACTGCAGAATTCCGAGTATCTGATCGTGATCTGTTCTCCCAGACTTCCTGAGTCAATGTGGTGCCGCAAGGAGATAGAGACATTTATTGAGATGCATGACAGAGAGCATGTTCTGGCTGTGCTGATCGAAGGGGAGCCGGAAACCTCTTTTCCGGAAGAACTGCTATATCGGGAGGTGGAAGAAAGCGCAACTGACGGTACTGTCATTAAGACAAGAATACCGGTAGAACCGCTGGCAGCGGATGTGCGGGGCACGGATTATAAAGAGATACGACGTAAGATCAAGAGTGAGCTGCTGCGTCTTGTGGCGCCCATGTTTGACTGCAACTATGACGATCTCAGGCAGCGTCACAGGGAGCAGAGAACCCGAAAAATCATTATGACATCTATGTCAATCAGTGCGGCATGTCTGTCATTTGGTATTGTCAGCACGACGATGGCGCTACGAATCAGCCAGCAGAATACACAGATCAAGGAACAGAACACGCAGATCAAAGCGCAGTCGGACGAGATCGTCTCACAGGCGCAGGAAATCGAACGGCAATATCAGGAGGCCAAGAGAAATACCGCTATTTCCAGATCAAAAGAAGCGGTGGGCTATCTGGAGAACGGTGACCGGATGCGGGCGGTGGCGACGGCGCAGGATGCACTGCTTGATTTGTCCGGGACGGGCAGTATAGAGGCAGATGTGGATTATCCGGCGCAGACCGTATATGCACTCTCGGACAGCCTGTATCTATATGAAAACGGACAGCAGATTCTGCCGGATCGGATTCTGGAAGCGGATACCGCTGTCAGGGTCATGACGCTGTCGCCTCAGGGCAGCAGAATATTGACCGTAGATGATTCGGGGCAGGTTATCGTATGGAATCCGGAGGACGAGAAGGAGCAGATCAGGATCGCTGCAGTGCCGCGTATGAGCAGTGCGGAGAAAGAGATCGCCTTCTGGGGAGAGGACTGTGTGTTCTGTCCGGCGGAAGATGGGATCGCGCTGTACGACGTGTCGGACGGCAGTGCTGCGCCGGTCTATCGTATACAGGTTGAGGATTACGCGGGTATCATGGTTTTGCAGGAGCAGAAGCTTGCGATCGTGTTATCCACAGACGGATATCAGGCAGTTGACTGTACGGACGGCAGTCTCATCTATGCAGGAGAATGGGACATGGACGGACTCATTGCACGTTCAACGGCGGAAGGCACCTTTAGCGAGGACGGCAGATATTGGGCGGTGGGGCTGACAACGTCCTATGGGGATGAAAATGAGAGGCAGGCGGTTGCGGTCTATGATACGGCGACGGGAGAGCGTTTGAGCGCATATCCCATCGAGTACGAATACATCCGTTCACTGCGTTTCGACGGGGATCGGATCTATGTGGTCAGCAATCACAGCGGCGAATTGGACTATACGCAGGTCACGCTTGGCATGGAGAGCCGGTTACAGGCTTATGACGTCGGCGGGGCAAACACACCGGTATGGACCTATGAGCGTCATAACGGCTGGCTTTATGAGACCTCCTACGCCCACGCGGATAACAGCAACTATCTGCTGTGTTCCGGTTACAGTGATGTGGTGGCTTTAGATAAACGGGATGGCAGTTATATCGACTTGTTCGGTCTCGGTGTGGAAGTGGTAAAACTCGGCAATTACAGCGGAAGTGAGAGCTTCATGGCGTTTACCAGAGACGGAGTCTGGCATTATCTGGATATGAATCGCAGGGAAGACATGGTGGGGCTCCTGTTTCCTGCATGTACTTCTTCTAATGTCGAGGAGTTTGCGATCGGCGATGGCTACTGCGTGACACTGCCCTATAACAGCAGAAGGATGACCCTGTACCGGACGGCAAGAGGTGCGGGAATCGAGGAATTCTATCAGGGAGAATATAATTATAATGAAGCCGTATTAAGCAGCGACGGCTCTGAATTGGTGGCGGCTTATTACAATGATGATTATTCGGCTGCTGTGGAGGTATTCGATACGAATACGGGCAGCAGGCGCTGGAACTATGAGGACGATTCGTATTATTTGGGCATGACATTTTTTGACTATCATGGTCAAGAAGCACTTGCATTGCTTACAAACAAGAAGGTTGTTATTTTAGACCCGGAGAACGGAGAACAAATCACGTCGGCTGATCTG
This sequence comes from uncultured Lachnospiraceae bacterium, assembly GCA_947175435.1. GTDB lineage: Bacteria > Bacillota > Clostridia > Lachnospirales > Lachnospiraceae > UBA3282. The sequence continues at coordinate 4,987 of CAMWMS010000070.1, forward strand.
GAAATCAGTGCAACGAGTGACTATCTGGGCTGTAACAGAGCCGGTTCCGGTACGGATCAGGAGCTGTGGCATTGTTATGTTTATCTGTGGGAGGACAGGACACTCAATGTCTATGATCTTACAGATATGAAATGGGCCTATCAGCTGTCGCACGAGGAAACTGCCGGTTATGACGATATCGCTGCGGTGTGGAGCCGATCCGGATCTGTGGACGACGGACAGGAGGATTACTATGTGATCACGGATAAGGAAGAGGGAGCTCTGCATTTTTATTGCATGGGAGAAGAAATATATACCTATGGCGGCGGGGCAGGTACGGCACAGCAGGATGACATCAATTACAAATATATCGAGAATATGTTTTTCGATGAGAATGAGCAGAAAGTGCACCTCAACATCGTCTATAAGGACGGCAGAATCACCAGACTGGTTATCAATCCGGATTCTGACACGGCGGACTTTTGTACGCTCGCAGACGATAATGGCAGTTCGGAGAAATACAGCGGGCTGGGAGATGTAATGCGGCGGTACGAGTCCGCAGGAGATTATGCCATTATGCAGGGAAACCGGGATGCCTTTCTTCTGACAAAGCGCGGGGGCGATATTCTGGCGCAGATGCATGGTTTCCTGTGCTGTGACAGTATAAACAGCAGGATTTATCTTACCAACAGCCGCACCATTTACAAGCTGCCGCTCTATGATCTCGAAGAGATCAACGAGATCGCCTCTGAAGTGAGAAGTGCGGGAAAATGGTAGAAGCGTTAAAGGGGCGAAGCTCAATTTTTATTCTATAGGATATTGCTCGTTCTTGCACGAGTTTGCGAAGCAAATCTCGCAATCGAGCATAGCTCGATTTTTTAATATGCAGCAAAACGAATTGATCAGTCGGAGATATCTCTGCTTCTTCGGAATTCTTTGATCTGATCAAGCCTTTTTTTGACAGCAGACTCCTGCCCCTGATCTTGAGGAAGATAGTAGCTTTTGTCCTTTAGGGAATCGGGCAGACAGGTCATGTCGGTGAGTTTTTCTTCCGTATCGTGGGCGTATTGGTAGCCTTCTCCGTAGTGCAGACTCTGCATAAGCTCTGTCACGCCGTTACGGATCTGCAGGGGCACCGGCTCCGCCAGCATGGTCCTGGCATCTTCTCTGGCCTTACCGTAGGCCACATACAGAGAGTTGGATTTCGGAGCCATGGAAAGATAAACCACGGCATGGGTCAGATTCACATCACATTCCGGCATACCGTTGAAATGACATGCCTGATAGGCGGCAACTGCCACCTGCAGCGCCTGTGAGTCGGCCATGCCGATGTCCTCGCTGGCAAACCGCACCAGCCGCCTTGCGACATAGAGTGGGTCTTCGCCGGCTTCCAGCATACGGGCAAGCCAGTAGACGGCGGCATCCGGATCGCTGTTGCGCATGGACTTGTGCAGGGCGGAAATGAGATTGTAATGCTCCTCACCGTTCCGGTCATAGAGGAGCATTTTACGTCCGGTGCACTGTTCCAAGACTTCTTCCTGCACCAGAATCGAGCCGTCCGGCTGGATCGCTCCGTTTAGTACCGCCATATCCAGTGTGTTCAATGCCGTCCGCGCGTCACCGTTTGCAAATACCGCGATGGCGTGTAACAGGCGGTCTTCTATATGAATCGTGCTGTTGCCGAGTCCGCGCCGGTCGGTCAATGCATGGCGCAGGAGTTTAAGAAGCTCTGCTTCAGTCAATGGTTGCAGTACGAACACCTTACATCTGGACAGGAGAGCGGAGTTGATCTCAAAGGACGGATTCTCCGTAGTGGCGCCGATGAGGATGATACTGCCTTTCTCCACATAGGGCAGGAATGCATCCTGCTGCGCCTTGTTGAACCGGTGGATCTCGTCTACGAACACCATGGTCCTAAGCCCCATCATGCGGTCGTTCTCCGCCTGTTTCATTACATCCTTGATCTCTTTGATTCCGCTGGTGACAGCGCTGAAATCCACAAATGACGAGTGTGTCATATTTGCGATAATCCTTGCCAGAGTGGTTTTGCCGACACCGGGAGGTCCCCAGAAGATCATGGATGATATTTTGTCGGTATCTAACATCTGTCGCAGCATTTTCCCTTTACCCATCAAGTGCTCTTGACCGATATAGTCATCAAGTGACTGCGGCCGCAGCCGGCTGGCCAGAGGGGCATTTAAGTCCGTTTCCTGTGTAAAAAGCGATAGCTGTTCCATATATACCTCCATTTCCGGTAATTCGATGCACAAAGGGTAGAAAATAATCTGATAGAAACCGATTCCAGCAATTCAAAACAAAACATACGTTCTATCACATCATAACATATTCTTTGTAAAAATCCAAGATGGACTTGTGAATGTTCGGAGATATGTTCAGGCAGAACCCGTTACACAAAGCAAGTCAGCCTCGTCCTTGTTGAAACAAATCCAGTGTGGTAAAATGGCATAAAGTATTGAATAATCAAAATCAGGCGCGACCGGCTTATTTCAATACTATTGATAACCAAATCTTGTTTTTGAAAACGGAGCACAAGCATGAGCGATTATGAAACCATAACAAAACTAAAAGATAACATCAACACGTTCTTCATCGGCAAAGAAGAAGTCGTAGAGAACCTGCTAGTCTGTCTGCTTGCAGGTGGGCATGTATTGCTGGAAGATGTTCCGGGCGTAGGGAAGACAACGCTTGCGGCCCTGCTCGCGAGGAGTATAGCCTGCAGCTTCGGCAGAATCCAGTTTACACCGGATACACTGCCGGGAGATATATGCGGCGTATCGATATATAATATGAAAACGGGTGAATTCGAATACCGGGAAGGCGCAGTAATGAATCAGATTCTGCTGGCGGACGAAATCAACAGAACTTCGCCCAAAACGCAGGCAAGTCTTCTGGAGGCTATGGCGGAAGAACAGGTGACGGTGGACGGCATCGTCCATATGCTGCCGAAGCCGTTCATGGTAATCGCCACGCAGAACCCGGTAGAATTCTTAGGAACATATCCTTTGCCGGAAGCGCAGATGGATCGTTTTATGATGCGGCTTTCCATCGGATATCCGGAGAGAGAGCAGGAGATCGAGCTGGCGGCGCAGGTTCTTAATGGGAAAGCGCCGGAGAATGCCGGAGCGGTATGCACGGCGGAGGATATCCTGCATATGAAAGAAGCGATTAAGAATATTACGGTCGGCAGGCCGATTCTCGATTATATAGAAGATATGATTGAAATGAGCAGACAGGAAGAGCGCTTTGTCCTCGGTGCAAGTACGCGTGCCATGCTGACGCTTATGAGGGCCTCGCAGGGAAAGGCGTTCATGAAGGGCAGAGATTTTGTAAAGCCGGATGATGTCAAAGATGTGGCAATGCATGTGCTTTTGCACAGACTTGTGCTTTCTTCGGATGCTAGAATACACAAGGAAGATGCAGCCTCTATTTTAAAGAGCATTATACTGAAGGTGAAGATTCCGGTTTAGGGGGAAGTGTGGCAGGATGAAAATTCGCAGGTGGATGCTGCTCGGGTTGTGGGTTCTTTCGTTGGCAGCGATCAGTTTCTACGGCGGTGCTGTCAGTTACGGTTTCTTTTTCGGGGTGACGATGCTGCCGGTTATATCATGGGTCTATTTATTATGTGTTTATTGCAGATTCAGAATCTATCAGGAAGTAGAAAACAGAAGTATGATATGCGGCAATGCAGTTCCGTATTATTTTGTCTTGCAGAATGATGATTTCTTTGCCTTTTCCAGTGTCAGCGTCAGATTGTTTTCTTCTTTTTCCTATGTGGAACAGATACCGGACGGTATTGAGTACGAATTGCTTCCGGGAGATAAACTAACCTTTAGAACCAGACTCATCTGTAAATATCGGGGAGAGTATGAAGTGGGGGTCAAGAAAATTGTCATTACCGATTTTTTACGCCTTTTTCAGCTCTCTTACACGCCGGCGTCCCCGATTAAGGCCCTGGTCAGACCCAGAATCGTGCGTGTGGAGGAACTGCGCAGTATTACGGACATGACAGCGCTTTTACAAAATGATGCGCAGAACTTACAGACGGAGCCGGATGTTCCGGTCAGGGATTACGTGCAGGGCGATGCTTTGCGCTTTATTCACTGGAAAGCTACGGCACAGGAGCACAAGCTGAAAGTCAGAACCCGTATCGGAGAGCAGAAACAGGGCATTTGTGTTATATGTGATACGAAGCGTTACAGTAAACATGAGAGGGTATATCTGCCGCTGGAGAACAGGATACTGGAGATATTGATTGCGCTGGGGCTTTTCTTTGCTGGGAGAAATATTACTTTTACGGCATATTACGGACAGAGGGGTGTAAGGAATAGCCATGTGGACAGCATCGGGGATTTTGAAGAGTTTTATCTGAAAAGTTCGGAAATGATCTTTGATAAGGAGGAAGAAGTCGGGGTAACTTTGGCAGAAGCCATGACAAGAGGAGGAATCCGGAACAGTAAAGTTGTTTTTGTCATCTTGCACAGGTGGGATGAATGGGTTGCCCGGATGACGGATGAGCTGTCCGCCGGATGTGTGATTGTGGTGGTTTATCATGTTACGGAAGAAGATACGCAGGAGTATATGAAGCTGAGCAGCCTGCGCCGAAGGATCGTTGCCATTCCCATAGAAGGGGAGCTGGAGGGAGTCTTATGAGGGAGCGTATACTGCGGATCAGGACACAGGATATCTATCGGTTTGTGCAGGCGGCCTTTCTTACATGTATCTTGATTATGGGTGCAGGGGAATCGATAGGAATCAGGGATATCAAAGCGGTGGTACAGGTTCCGATTGCTTTCGCAGTGCTTGCCGCCGTGGCGGGAATGCAGAGAATGACGAAAAAAGGTCGTGTTTTCGTTGTTCTGGTGCTGGTTATTATTTTAGGTATGACTTTCGGTATCAGGAATTGTTTGCTCTTTATACGGTCTTATGCCGGCTGGCTGGTCGGCGCGGATATGTGGGAGCATGAGTGGGTGGCTGGATACGAAATAATGCAGGTAATTGTTGCTGCGGTCTGCTGTTATATCCTGCAATGGATTCTGGAAAAATACTTTCTGCTGAAAACCGCAGTGCTGTGTATGCTTGTGTGCGCTCTGGTTTACTGCCTGTTGACCGAAACGCCGGTATCCCATGCCGGAGTGGTCTGCAGTCTGGCATATATTATGGTGACCGGCGGGGAATGGATAGAGTGGTGTTGGGATAAGGAACAAAAGAAGGACAGGAAGACGTATATGTTCTGGCTTATGCCGTTTATGGCAGTCTATATACTTGTTATGTTGTGGCTGCCTTCTCCTGCAAAACCTTTTAAGTGGCAGTTTGCCAGAAACGCTTTTTCACAGGTAAAGGAATCTTTTACAGTGCTGACACAGAATATCGTGCGCGGCAGATCGGAAAATTTTGATACGGTACTCAGCGGTTTCCCTGATGACGGAAGAATTCGGGATAATCTGGAGGGTGATCACCGCTCTGTTATGGTCATACAGGGGGAAAAGAACCTAGCGGGGAATGTATATCTGGCGGGGAGAACCTATGATGCTTTTGACGGCAGGCAGTGGTACCGGAGAGACGATAATACGGAATATGAAGTTTTTATAGACACGATACAGACGCGTTATGCCGCCGAGTTATTCGAGGGAAGATATCTGCGCGATTGTATGTCTTTGACATCGCTGCATGTCAGATATCAGTATTTTAACACCGCTTATGTATTCGTGCCTCTGAAGACGCAAAGAATTATGGAGGGAAATAAAGACCTGTTTTTTATTCCGGCCAGGGGAAGCCTCTTTTTTACGGATTCTCGTCATCGGGATACGGATCAGAGAGGGTATGGAACGGAGTATGATACGGTTTTTTACCAATTAAACGCCGGTTCCGAAGTGTTTGAGGATTTTCTGGTATCGATGCAGAATGAGGATATTCGGGAAGATGCCGTTATGAAATCGATCTTACAGTCGCGCACTGACAAGACCGGAATAGATATAACGGTAGAAGATGTCAGGTCCTACATCCGGCAGGTGAATGATGTTTATGCGGAGGATGTGATTTTATCTGATGAAGCAAGGGCGTACGTAGATGAAATAACAGGATCTGCACATAATGATATAGAAAAGCTCCGAATGATAGAGGCGGAGCTGGCCGCGTACACTTATGCGGAAGATCCCGGAAAACTGCCGGATAGCGTGAAAGATGCAGGCAGCTTTCTGGATTATTTCTTATTGAAGAACAGGACAGGATATTGCACCCATTTTGCAACAGCGTTTGCACTTCTTGCGAGAGCCGAAGGGCTGCCGTCCAGATATGTGCAGGGTTTCTGCGTCTCGGTAGAGCAGGGCAGCGAAACGGTGGTCTACAGCGATATGGCGCATGCGTGGCCGGAAGTTTATATAAACGGTGTGGGATGGATTCCGTTTGAGCCGACGCCGGGATACGGCAGTCTGCGATATACTTCATGGGAAACGGGGTGGAAGTATGAACCCTCGTTTGCCATGGGAGGAGACTATGACACGGAATACGGTGTGGCGGCGGATGACGTGCTTGCCTTTTCCGGTGGGGCGGAAGGAATAGAGGAAGAGAATGCGCTGCAAGGAGAGGATACCGTCGCTAATTATTTGAAAATAGCGGCATATGCCGTATTGACGTTTGCGTCAGCAGGTCTGTTATTTATTGTGTTTGAGAGGAGTATCAGAAAGAAACGCTATCATAAAATGAATCCGGAAGGGAGATTCGACATGGTAGTCCGGGACAATCTGCGGATTCTGGCATGGCTTGGTCTGCGCAGAAAAGATTCGGAAACCTTACAGGAATTCGGGAGACGTGCCGCAGTACAGTTAGATCTTTCGAAGAAGGAGCCGGCATTCATAGAAAAGTATGAGGCTATTATATATGGAGGAAAGAGCGCGGACGAGGCGGACGTTAAGGAAGCCGGATATGAGGGGAAGCAGCTGCTCGGCATTTTGAAAGCAAAGAAAAAGAGAACATATTTTTATTACCGTGTAAGAGTTTATTTGGATTAATAAAAAATGAAGGATGCGGTCTTTGGTATGAAGCAGGATAGTCCGTTAAAAGTCTGTGGATCAGGGTAAAAGTCGGAAAAGTTCAAGAGGAAAATCTAAAAAATGAAAATTTAGTGAGAAATATACAATAGTCGAAATGTTAAAACAGTTGTTTTTTGTTCATATTGTATATTTTTGCATGCAGATTAGACACACGTGAGTGTGTCTTTCTGGTTATGTATGAAATTTGCATGGATTTTATGGGTATGGATTCAGGTTATACAGCAAACTTACTTTCCATGTACTCATCCGATGAAAGGCCGCCGAACAGTTCACGGGGGTAGCCGTTGATCCAGTTTTGTATATTCCGGATGTCTTCGTCAGAGTATTCGCTGATATCTGCACCCTTCGGAATCCATCGCCGGATGAGCTTGTTTGAGTTTTCATTACTTCCGCGCTCGGATGAACTGTAAGGGTGGCAGTAGTAAAGTGCGGTCCGCTTTTGATCCGGATCAATGCAGCTTCTTTCGATCAGGGAAAAATCAGAGAATTCACCGCCGTTATCTACAGTGATGGTCTTAAAGCGTTCCCTGAATGCCTCAAGCCCGATCGTGCGTTCAAGGTTATCAAGGGCACTGACTGTACTTTGCAATGTACGGTCAGGCATACGAAAAAGGTGTTCACCCCTTCCCATGCGTTCGGTAAGGGCAAGGAGGCAGACAGTACTTTTACCCTGACCGGAATAAACGGTGTCCATTTCCCAATGGCCGAAGGTCTCGCGGGTTTCTATTTCTGCTGGACGTTCTTCAATGCTTTTGGCTTCGGGGTCCTTTTTGTAGGAAGAACGGACAGTCTTTTTATGCTTCTGCTTACGGGGGTGGCGCTTACTGTAAAGGTCATCGTTGGAAATATTCAGGAAAAGCCCCATGTCGATATAATTATAAATAGTTCCTTCGCAAAGATCAGTCTTGAATCTGCCACTTTTACGGATGTCACAGGAAGCAGCGTAAGGGGAATAATGCAGTTTCCCTATAAGGTACTCTATATGTGCGGCAAGCTCGTGATCGTTGCCGATCTTAAGGTCGCGCCCTTTGTTCCTCTGGCGTTCATCCGTGATCCGCTGGGCAACATCCGCGCAGTATTCTTCACGGTAGGTAAGGTCGGAATTCATGAAGGTCACAGTCCCCTTTTTGATTTCCTTGTAAATAGTGGTGTAATGCTTGCCAATGCGTGCGGCGATCTCTTTCGGGCTGCTGTCATTTTTTAACATGGCCTCTATGGTCTGCCGCTGGCTCATGGTGATGTATTCTGACATATCTTTGTTCCCCTCTTTCTTTTTGGATAATGCTATCTTTGTAGTATAAAAGATTAACAGAAAAAGACATACAGTTCAACAGTAAGTAGATAACTGCTGTGCTGCATGTCTTTTTATGACTGGTATTGTTAAGCTGGTAAGGTTCCGGAGCTATTGGCAGAAATGTTTTCCGGACGTTCGAAAAACTGATTTTCAATAATCCAGTTCGTAATAGTTCACCTGCTGGTATGCTACCGGAATCTTTTCGGATTTCACGTACTGGATGCGGTCAGCGTAGACCTTTAAGAAATCTTCCTGATCAACGATATGGAAATCAGGAGCAGTGCGGTTGACGTTGCGGGAAACATAATAACGGTTTTTCTCTTTCAGGAATATTTGTGATTCCTTGGTTATGTATTTCGTGATGTAGGAGCAGGCGCGGCGTGTGTCCGTGATCTGCGTTGCAGTAGTGAAGCCGTGTTTCCAGTTCAGGATGTTATAGATCAGTTCGCCGTCTTCCGTGCTGTGCCCGCTGTAGGAAAACCGTAAGCCGCCGCAATCTGCAAGGAGCCCGTGGAAGTGGTAGTGGATACCATCCTTGTGGAGCTCCGGAACAATGAGGTATTTCAGGTCGGGACATGTGCGCTGCTGGAGATTATTGAGGAACTTCTGCAGGCGTTTTGTAACTGCCGTGTAGTCTGATGAATCCGTCTCTTTCTGGTCAAAAGTAAGGGTAATGAACCATTCCCAGTCGTTTGATCTTGCGATGTTATAAAGGCGGTTCTTGGTTGAGGCAAGGCTGACTTTCCTGCTGTGTTCCTCTGCTTCCGGCGACCTGTCGGGGTCTTGGTTCGTTTTGGTGAAGTTGTCCGGTATTGCCTGCGGCTTTTCGTCTGTGTCTGTCATTGCTGTGGCGGTGTCTGTATCTGCCGCCGTTTCTGTTTCTGCTTCTGTTTCCGGCTTCTCATTCCTTGTGATCGTCCGGCGGTAAATGCTGACATGCTGGCCAGCCGGAT
>CAMWMS010000071.1 GCA_947175435.1 uncultured Lachnospiraceae bacterium
GAATTTTTATTAAATTTTCAAGGTACATTTCTTAACTTAATGACATTGCGCTCCGCAAAAAGCGTAGCGGACACTAAACTCGAAAGTTGCTTTGCAACTTTTAACCTCGTTAAGTGCCGACGCTTTTTGAGGGCCTCCTTAAGATATTAACATCCATCTGTGCTGGGTATTGGTTAGATTTAAAGAGCAGTAACAGATTCAATTATTAGTTTCACTCTTGTAGCATAATTCATGAAATGTTATACTATACACGAATTTTGAAGCCGCCAGAGATAATATATCCAATCCCGGCTGCATATTTTTACAGTTCTTTATCAACCATATTTTATTTCAGACATAGAAAGGCTGCTATAATTATGAACACTCTTACCTGTGGTTTTATCGGACTTGGATTGATCGGCGGTTCTATTGCCAAGGCGATCCGTAACGCTGTTCCGAACGCACGTATCATCGCATATGATATCAACGAATCTTCCCTGCTTCTTGCACACAAAGAGCATGTGGTCGATACGATCTGTTCCGCCATAGACGACTCTTTCAGCGCCTGCGATTATATATTCCTATGTGCGCCGGTTGCACATAATGATGATAATCTTCTCATTTTAAAGAAGTATTTGTCTACTGAAACGATCCTGACGGATGTCGGAAGCGTTAAAACAGGCATACACAGGCAGATTGAATCATTGGGATTCCAGGATCAATTTATCGGCGGGCACCCCATGACCGGTTCGGAGCGGTTCGGTTATCAGAATTCTAACGCTTCTCTTCTGGAAAATGCTTATTATATTCTGACTCCCTCCGATACCGTGACTAAGGGCAAACTGGCCGGATACCGAGAGCTGGTGGAATCCATCGGTGCGATCCCGCTTATATTAAACTGCGAAGAACACGACTATGTAACTGCCGCCATCTCCCATCTTCCTCACGTAATCGCTTCCTCTCTGGTCAATCTGGTCAGAAACTGCGATTCCGAAGAAGGCATCATGAAGATGATTGCTGCCGGTGGATTCAAAGATATCACAAGAATCGCTTCGTCTTCTCCTACCATGTGGCAGCAGATCTGCCTGACAAATACGGATAACATCTCAAAGCTTCTGAAACTTTATATAAAGTATCTCACCGAGATATCTGATCGCCTCGACAGTCGCTCCGCTGATTCACTGTATGACTTCTTTGATACAGCGAGAAACTATCGCGAATCCTTCATCAGCACCTCCAGCGGACCAATTAAGGAGGAGTACGTTATCACGGTAGATATTGCAGATAAACCCGGTGCCATCGCCGCCATTGCCTCGCTGCTCTCCATGCATGATGTGAGTATCAAGAATATCGGTATCAACCATAACAGAGAGCTCGCCGAAGGCGCGCTGCGTATTGAGTTCTATGACAAGAACGCCATTGAACAGGCGATTCAAATTATGACCAAACACGGATATCCTATTCATACAAAAAAATAAGAAAAAAATCGAGCTACGTTCGATTGCGAGATCGTCAATAATACCGAAAGCTGCGACAGCTCTTAGTAAGCCCACCGCAGCTTCATTATTTTACCGTAACATAAATTCAAGATGACAGTTTAACCAACAGCCTGTTCAGGAAATAGGAAAGCACCATACAAGTGATTCCCGCCAGACTCCCGTACCAGTTGAGCGCTACATCTGACATCTGAAAATGTCTTCCGTCAATATATTGTTTATAATACTCCGTATAATATGCCAAAATATAGCAGACAAATCCGGCACCCAACACTCCAATGATCCGAAAATATCTTCTAAACACCACCATACTGACAAAGGCCATGACGATTCCCACTACAAAAAACAGTCCCAGATGAGCCCCGTACCGAATGATCCGACTGACAGTCTTAATCTGTTCCTGTGTCGGATTGTCAAAAATACTTACGGCGATCTGCTCCGCCACTTTCATCGTCACACTGGTTGACTGCTCACCATTCTGAAATGAGACGGCCATAACAAAATATAAAAGCAATATAAGTCCTAAGAACGATGCCGCAATTACGACAATCTCCAGCCACAGCCCGGTATGTCTTTCCTGTTTCATTTCAATACGCTTTCTTTATGCTTCCATATCTTCTATCGTACCATATGTCTCGATCCTGCTGGCATCGATTTCTGTCATACCGATAAATATCGCGCCGTAGATATACATGCCGTTCTCCCCGGGTTCAACGCGAACGATCTCCAGAAAGCAATGCAAAACTTCCTTCGTCCATATTGTCAGATAACATTCATACACAGCGCCTACCTGAAGACCTGCGTCACACTGAAATCCGACTCCCGTTTTGGACACGTCATGAATCTCTATATTTACCTCTTGGTTTATCTCCTCGGAATATCCGCTTCTATCCATTCGTTTAATTAAAAGTTTCGCGGACAGCTCCATACGTTTGCTTCTTCTTCTTTCCTCCATAGTCCCCTTCTCTTCCTCCTGTGTAATCAATAATATAGCCTTTTAAGCTAAACTGTGTATATGCAGACGGTCGCATCCCCAAAGCGGCTGTGCAAATATACACATTACCATATTACATTATTTGGCTTTTTTTGTAAAGGAATCTGTAATAAACATCGCGTCCCCGAAACTGAAAAAACGATACCGTTCCCTGATCGCTTCTTCGTAAGCCTGCAGCACATTCTCTCTTCCGGCCAGCGCGGAAACAAGCATCACGAGAGTGGACTCCGGCAGATGAAAATTAGTAATCAGGCAGTCCAGAACCTTAAAACGATACCCCGGATAGATAAAGATTTCCGTGTTGCCGCAGCACGCTTCCAATGTTCCGTCCGGTTTGGCCGCACTCTCGACCGTGCGGCAGCTCGTCGTACCCACACATATGACACGATGACCTTCCGCCTTGGCACGATTGATCTTCTCTGCTGCCTCTGCCGTTACCTGATAATATTCGGAATGCATATGATGTTCCAGAATATTATCCACCTTAACCGGACGGAAGGTTCCGAGCCCTACATGCAGTGTCACATAGGCAATCTCCACACCCTTATCCTCGATCTGTCTGAGCAGCTCCTGCGTAAAATGGAGCCCGGCAGTAGGCGCTGCCGCTGAGCCGTCGTATTTCGCATAGACGGTCTGGTAACGGTTCTTATCCTGTAATTTATGTGTTATATAAGGAGGCAGCGGCATCTCTCCGAGCCGGTCCAACACCTCCTCGAAAATCCCCTCATAAGAGAACCGGATCAAACGGTTACCCTCTTCCACCACTTCAAGTACTTCCGCATGCAAGGAACCGTTACCGAATATAATTCTTGTTCCCGGCTTTGCCTTTTTACCCGGCTTTACCAATGTTTCCCAGATATCATTCTCTTTTCTTTTTAAAAGCAGAACCTCTATCGCAGCACCGGTATCTTCCTTCACACCCATGAGTCTCGCAGGAAGCACCTTAGTGTTATTTAAGACCAGACAATCGCCCGGTCTTAAATAATCAATAATCTCTTTAAAAATATGATGTTCTGTTCTGCCGCTTATCTTGTCAAGCATCAACAACCGCGAACCCGAACGATCTTCCAAGGGGTCCTGCGCAATCAGCTCCTCCGGCAGTTCAAAATAAAAATCTGATTTTTTTATTGTCTCCATATATTGTATTTTCCGTCTTCATATGAAAGTTACTGTTTGCGTGTTACAATGTACAGATCGCAACACACAAATTTTTACTACAGATCGGCATGCTTCAAAAACGCCACATATCCTCTCTTTGCCTCATATACATCCGCCTTGCTGGTCGCTTCCCAGGGCGCATGCATATTCAGTACCGCCACACCGCTGTCGATTACGTTCATGCCGTAAAGCGCCAGAATATATGCAATAGTGCCGCCGCCTCCCAAGTCCACTTTGCCAAGCTCTGCCGTCTGGAAATTCACTTTTTCCTTCTCAAAAATTGCCCGGATATGTCCCAGATACTCCGCGTTGGCATCGTTGGAACCCGACTTTCCTCTTGCACCCGTGAACTTATTAAATACCATGCCGCCGCCGAGATATGCCACATTTTTCTTATCAAAGCTGGAGGCATATGTGGGATCAAAAGCGCTGCTTACATCCGAAGAAAGCATACAGGAATGAGCCAGACATCTGCGCATATTCAGTTCACTGTACTCTCCCGTCAGATTCATCACTTCAGCCACTGCGTTCTCAAAGAACTTAGACTGCATGCCGGTGGCGCCGACGCTGCCGATTTCCTCCTTGTCTACCAAAATACAGCAGGCGGTGCGGTCACTGCTCGTAACTTCCAGCATTGCTTTCATGGAAGTAAAAGCACACACTCTGTCATCCTGTCCGTAGCCTAAGATCATGCTCCTGTCAAATCCTGCCTCCCTCGTTCTGCCTGCCGGAACCACTTCCAGCTCCGCGGAGATAAAGTCCTCTTCTTCGATATCATAAGATTTCTGTAAGATCTCGAGGATGCCATTTTTTACGGCCTCTTTATCGGCAGATTTTTCTTCTTTATCTTCCTCATCCTTGTTCTTTGCATTCTTTCCTTTTTTCTCGATCACCAGCGGTTTATTGCCAATGATAATGTCTAATGCTTCTCCCTCGATGACCTTATTCGCCTTCTTCTCCAGCTGCTCGTTTGCCAGATGGATCAGCAGATCGGATACAAAGAATACAGGATCGTCCTCGTTCTCACCTACATTAATTTCTACCGTAGTGCCGTCCTTCTTCACCACAACACCATGAATGGCAAGCGGAATCGTCACCCACTGATATTTCTTTACGCCGCCGTAATAATGGGTATCCAGATATGCGAAACCACCGTCTTCATAGAGCGGATTCTGCTTAATATCAAGACGCGGCGAATCGATGTGTGCGCCCAATATATTGATACCGTCCGTCATCTTCTCCTTACCGATCTGAAACATGACAATCGATTTATTCATCCATACGGAATATACTTTATCGCCGGTCTTCAGCTTCGCCCCAGACTTAATCAATGCCTCCAGCTCCTGATATCCTGCCTGCTCAATCGTGTTCACGATCCGGTCGATACACTCCCGCTCTGTCTTGCCGTTATCCAGAAAATCCATATACTCCCGCGCAAAAGCGTCCACTTCTTTGAGCTGTTTCTCGTTATAAGTTTCCCACGTATTCTTATGTTCCATATTTACACCCACTTTCTTTATTTTCATGTAAAAATATTATATTACTATTATGACCTAAGCTCAATCCCCATGCTATCCAGTCCGTTCAGAATCTTCTTCATAGCCGCAGACACATCCGCTTCTTCCAGAGTCCTGTCTTTAGCCCGGAATGTGATGGAGTACGCTACCGACTTATAGCCGTCCTTGATCTGATCGCCCTCATAGATATCGAACAACTGATAATTCTCCAGAATCTTACCGCCCCGCTGTGCGATAACCGCTTCGATCTGTCCTACCATGATCTCCTTGGGCACTACCATACTGATATCTCTGGACACCGCCGGATACTTGGCGATTCCCTCGTACTTACGGTCAAAAGTCGCATACGGTATCACTTCCGGCATATCCAGCACGGCCACATAAGCTTTCGTCTTCATATCATAATTGTCGCATACTTCCGGATGCACCTCTCCGAGATAACCAAGCATTTTTCCGTCATAGATAATATTCGCCTGTCTCCCTGGGTGCAGGAAGTTTTTACCGGCACCTGGATCGTAAGTGATTTTTCCCTTCACGCCGATACTGTCGAAGAATTCCTCCACCACTCCTTTCATCACGAAGAAGTCACAATCGCCGTACATGCCGAGCGTAAACTGCATTCTCTCCTCCGGCAGCTCTGTCAGCGGCAATGCCTTCGGACGATAAATATTCCCTAATTCATAAAGACGTACATCTTTATTTCTCCGATTATAATTCGTTGCCAGACTGGTCAGCATACCGTTTAAGGAAACCGTTCTCATAATGGAGAAATCTTCCCCCAGCGGGTTGGATATGGTGATTGCCTGACGTGCAGGATCATCCGCATCCAAAAGCAGCTTATCAAACACTTTCGGGCTCTCGAAAGAATAGCACATACCCTGAGAGAAACCACAGTACTCGGCGATATCCCGCGCCTTCTGCTCGATGCGAAGCTTAAACGGAAGTTTACCTGTCGTCGCTTCTCCGGTAGGCAGCGTGGTAGGAATCTTGTCATAACCGTAGAAACGTGCCACCTCTTCCGCGATGTCGCAGCGCCTGAGCAGATCCTGCCGGAATGTCGGAACCGTCAGTTCATTGGTCTCCGGATCATAATCTACCTCTATCATTTTAAAGATTTCCAACATCTCCTCTTTCGATACATCGGTTCCTAACAGTTTATTATATTGCTCCGGCTCAAAAGGCAGCACTACCTTATCTTTCATGGTGCCGTGCACATCCACAATACCACCGATCACTTCACCGCAGCCCAGTTCTTCAATCAACTGACAGGCTCTGTTGATGGCTGCCTCCGCATTATAAGGGTCCAGTCCCTTCTCGAATTTACCCGATGCATCCGTGCGCAGCCCGATCCTTTTGGCGGACTTACGGATATTGGCGCCGTTGAAAGTTGCCGCCTCGAATAATACAGTCTTCACGTCATCGGTGATCATAGAATTTTCTCCGCCCATAATACCGGCAAGTCCGACTTCCTTCTCGGCATCGCAGATCATCAGCACATCGGAATCCAGATTCCTGTCCTGTCCGTCCAATGTACGGAATACATCCCCGTCTTTGGCACGGCGCACGATAATCTTATGTCCCGCAATGGTATCCAGATTATACGCATGCATGGGCTGTCCGTACTCTTCCATCACATAGTTGGTAATATCTACTAGGTTATTGATCGGACGAATACCGCTCGCCGCAAGACGTCTCTGCATCCATTTAGGCGAAGGACCGATCTTAATATTTTTACATACTCTCGCACAGTATCTGGGACACAGATCCGTATCCTGCACTTCTACGGATATATAATCCTCTACCTTCTCGCTGTTACCGTGCACTTTAACCTCAGGCGGATAGAACGGTTTGCGGAATGTTGCCGCTGCCTCCCTCGCGATACCGATCACGCTGTAGCAGTCCACACGATTGGAGGTAACCTCATACTCGAAGACTGTATCTCTTAATCCAAGCGCCTCGATGGCATCACTGCCTACCTCCACGTCTTCTTTAAAAATATAAATTCCGAGTTCCGGCGCTTCGGGGTACATATTTCTGTCGGAGCCAAGCTCCTCGATGGAACACATCATGCCATTTGACGGCACACCGCGCAGCTTACCGGCCTTAATCACAATCCCGTCCTCCGGAAGCGGTCCGCCGTCATGTCCGCCTGCCACTTTACCGCCGTCGAGCACAACGGGTACTTTATCGCCTTCTTTAACATTGGGTGCGCCGGTCACGATCTGTATTACTTCCGTACCGATATTGACCTGACAAACAATCAATTTATCCGCGTCGGGGTGCTTTTCGATTTTCTCGATCTGACCGACAACGATCTTCTCCAGATTCTTGTCTAACCTGCTGTATCCTTCCACCTTCGTGCCGGACAGCGTCATTGCGTCCATATATTCCTGATCCGTGCACTCTAAATCGGGCACGTATGCTTTGATCCATGATAATGCTGTATTCATTACTTTTCTCCTTTCATCCAATGATATCAGAACTGTCTCAGAAAACGAATATCATTCTCGTACAGCAGTCTCATATCGTCGATCTCATATTTTAACAGAGCAATACGCTCTAATCCTACGCCAAAAGCAAATCCGGTATACTGCTCCGGATCGATGCCGCTCATCTCCAGCACATGGGGATGTACCATACCGCAGCCCAGGATTTCGATCCAGCCTTCGCCCTTACAGAAACGACAGCCTTTACCGCCGCATTTAAAGCAGCTCACATCCATCTCCGCACTGGGCTCTGTGAACGGGAAATGATGCGGTCTGAACTTAACCTTCGTATCTTCTCCGAACAGTTCTCTTGCGAACTCCGCCAGCGTGCCTTTTAAATCGGCAAAAGTAATATTTTTATCAATAACTAATCCCTCGATCTGGTGGAAGGACGGGGAATGTGTGGCATCTACCTCATCGGAACGGAATACACGTCCGGGTGCAATCATCCGAATGGGAAGTTTTCCCTTCTCCATCTCATGTACCTGAGTTGAGGATGTCTGTGTTCTGAGCAGAATATCTCCCGTAATATAGAAAGTGTCCTGTTCGTCCTTCGCCGGATGATCGGCAGGAATGTTCAGCGCCTCAAAGTTATAGTAATCTTTCTCTACTTCCGGTCCCTCCACGACTTCATAACCCATGCCGATGAAGATCCGCTCCGCTTCTTCCAATGCGATCGTGTTTGGATGGCGGTGTCCCACATTGTTTTTCTTGGCAGGCAGCGTCACGTCGATAACTTCCTTCTTCATCTTCGCTTCCCGGACAGATTTCTCCATCTTCTTCACAGACGCTTCCAGCACACGTTCAATCTCTTCTCTCGTCTCATTGACAAGCTGTCCTACTTTCGGTCTCTCCTCCGGTGCGACATCCTTCATGCTCTTGAGCACGGCTGTCAATTCTCCCTTTTTGCCAAGGTAATTGACCCTCACTTCATTCAGTTTCTCCAGCGCATCACTCGCCTCGATCTGGCGCAGCGCTTCTGCCTTGATCTGTTCCAGCTTTTCTTTCATCGCTAATCTCCTTTTTGTTTTTAAAATAAGAAAATCCCATGCGCACGCAATGCACATGGGACGAAATATATCCGCGGTACCACCCAGTTTCCTGTCCTGCTGCCACGACGTTTATTATTACATACTTCAAGCACAAGAGGACAGACACCTCATTCGGCGTAACGTGCCGTAACGTTCCGGACTACTGTTTTCACCCGGACGGCTCCGGTGGGAAATTCAAAAAACCATCTGAACCTGAGGAAACTTGCAGCCGATGATCTCCTCTCTCTGTCGGAAAATGATTTTCTACTGACACCTTCACTGCCTTTATCATTGTAATTAACTATGTCCTATTACAGACCTATTGACATTTTAGTGACTTTTGGCTGACTTGTCAAGCCATCCGAACAGAAATTTATACACCGGTCCGAAATAGCGGTTAATGTGAGCGCCGATCAACAAAATATACATAAGCAGGTAAAACCAGATCATCATAATAACCACCGTAGTCAATCCGCCGTATGTGCCGAACCCGTTGAAATGATCCACGTATACGGCGAAAATAAACGATGCCGCACTCCACATAACTGCTGAAAAGGCTGCTCCCGGAATCTGCCCCTTGAAACGCATCTTGCTGTTCGGTACATAGGTATAGATCAATGCAAAGATAAGCGTCAGTACCACCCAGGAAAAAAGGAAACGAAAATGCATGACAAACTGCATCACTATATGCAGCGGCGGAATATCTGCGAGCAGAAAATTCACGATCACATTACCGAATACCATAACGAACAGCGCCAGAATCATTGCAATTAAAATAATCACCGTATATATACATGCAATAAACCGCAACACAAAATAGTTACGCCGTTCTTCAAAATCATTCACCGCATTCAATCCGTGGATCAATGCAAGCATGGCTTTGGACGCAGACCAGATCGTGACGAGTGCAAATATAGTAATGGTACCCGCTGACCTCGCATACACATCCGACACTATACTGATAACCAGTGCATTCATGGCATCCGGCGTAAACTGCATAATGGCGTTAATCAGATTCTCCTCCGTAAGCGTCGTGTAAGGCAGAATCGCGCACAATGCCATCAACAGCGGGATCATGGACAGAAAAAGGAAAAACGCCGTACTCGCCGCAAACGCGGCTATATTTTTCTTAGTCATCTGCCAACTGAAATCTCGAAATATATAATATAACCTATAGATTGTTCTCATAGTTCACCTGACTTGTTCCAACCGGAACATCGCCATTTTCCTCATCATATTTACCGACATCTGTTGTATCTACAAATCAGCAGTCCGATCGGAATCCGTCAGCTCGCAACCCGGAAAAAAGAATTCCAGAATCTGACCGTAGGAACTGCCTTCTTCGCCAAGCGCCTTGGCACCATTCTGAGACATTCCTACCCCATGACCGTATCCGCCGCCAATTAACGTATATCCTACCATATTTTCTTCTTTTTTACCAGCTTCTATTATGAAAAAGCCACTGGGAAGGAGCGTGGACGGAACCGTTACGCTTCCATCCTGTTTCACAATCTCGCTCTTTGTATCACATAATATATAGCGGATATTATACTCCGAAAGGATCTTATAGGTATCGTGATCCGTCCTGATCAGCAATTCCTCCGCCACACCTCCCGCACCGCGTTTTGCAATACTCAGCTCCTTAATTTTACCCAGCTTCTCAATAGTCTGGGATACATAATATTCGCCTTCGGTCTTCGTCAGAACCGAGGCGGGACTGACTGCATAACGATCCCGGATACGCGACAGCATCGCTTCCTCATTGATCTCTTCTACCGTATATGTCCATCGATACCAAGGTTGTGTATATTCAAGATCCGTCTCATTTGTTGACGTGATAAACTGCCGAAAATTTTCTTCATCCCTCAGGCTGTCTGCCGCTTCACTATCCCGCACGGTCTCTTGATCCTGTGCACCTTCCGCCTCTTCTTCTAACCCTAATGCAGCATATGTATCACGATTGATTTCAACCGCACGTAAATATGAGATATCCCTCTCGCTTCCCGATTTCCAGATAGCCGCATCCGTACCAATGCCGCAGGACGTGGAATAATAATAATTCTGAGCCGGTTAATCCTGATAGGTCAACAGCACACCATCCGTCTCTTTAACCGCTGTCGTAGTCGCCGCATTCTCCCTGCAGTTATGATACACCTGATAAGCTGTTGTATCATCCACATGGGCTCCGACCTCAGGAAGTCCTGCCCGCAGGATGTAGCGATATGCATACGTTCTGGCACATACCGCCTGTGCTTTGAGCGATTCCTCCGGATAAGAGGCTGGCATCTCGCTGGGCACTACTGCATACAGGTATTCCTCTAACGGGAGTTCATTGATCAGAATCATTCCTTCCTCATTCCGATAACACTCAATAACTCCGCGATAAGCGTTATCCTCCTTGCTGATTCCTTCAATATTGAGCAGGATCTTATCCGTCAGCGCGGCACAACGGTAACTTCTGCGTTCTCCCACCGCCAGATCCTTCTCCGCTATCTGTATGGTCTCCCCATCCACGACCATCTCCACCCTGTCATAGTAATTGGTGCCCTTCGCAGTATTCTTAAGGAGCACCCGAATCCTGTCAGCCGTCTCCCGTTCGGACACAAGGCACGCACACACTTTGCCGCGCTCGATGACATAATCGGTATCTGCATAGCCGATTCTTAAATCTGCACACGCAAGCGTCTCCATGCTCCCGTAGAGCTTATACACTTCTATCCCCTCTGAGAGCGGATAGACACCGCTGCCTTCTATTTCCAACGCCTCTTTAGATACCCAGAGCAGTTTACCATGTACTTTCTTTGATTTTTCACGGGCTTCGACTACCCGGCCATCCCGAACAACCAGATCGGCAACCTGCTCCCGCATAACTGTCTGGTCTGTCATAACCGTAAAATATGTCTGCTGATAGAAGCATTCCATCGTCCCTTCTGCTGCCTCTGCAACCCAGACATTCTTCAATTCATATTCTCCCGGAAATATCTCCGAAACTGCTAACAGGTCATTTCCCTTTACATAGACTTTCATCTCCCGCAGCTGACTCTTTTCAAATTCGTCGGAAAGATAATGATACGGTGCCCTGTTATTGCCGTTTACAATGTATGCCTCTTTCGCATCCGTGTCGGTCTTTAACAGAAAGATCTCTGTCTCCCAGATAGAAGACTCCATATCCAGATAAGCTAGCATGATTCGATACGCCTCGTACCAATCTGTCTTCAACATCTCATGTTCCGGTTCATAACGCTTCTCATACTCCGGCAGCTCGGGCACTTTGTCCTGCAATGCCTGTCTGATCGTCACATACATCCCGTATGTCAGATTATGCGTATCTTCTTGCGTTATCTCGGACATATTGATACCTAACGCATCTAACAGAATCTCCACATCCTGTACGGCAATTTTGTCACCCGTGGGAGGCTCCTGTTTCCTTTCCCTCCTGCCGAGCAGAATACAGAGCATAAACAACAGACCAAAAAAAATCAAGGACAGTTTTATAAGTAATTTTATATCATACTTTATTTCTCTCTTCATATCCTCATCCCATGTCAGTCTCTATGTATAAGCAACCTGCACTATTTGCAGACACAAAGCGCAAACATAGAAAAGAAAATATTGCCAATCCTATGCTTAATCTATATATACACAATAGTCCTGCCGACTATTACTCATACTTTCCTCCGTTACATCAATGGAGCCACTAATTTTAATACAAGTCCCATCACTTTCATCTTAATTTTTTCATTTTTCACATCATCATGATCTACCTTTTTACACTCTTTCAACGTCTTTTGAATATCTGCTTCAATATCACTGATTGCAGATACTTTATGAAGATACGCCGCACATTCAAAATGATGGTAAAGGCTCCTGTAGTCTAAATTGATTGTTCCGACAACCGCCCGGTAATCATCACATACAAATACCTTGGCATGGACAAACCCGGGAGTATACTCATAAACGGAAACACCGGCATCAAGCAGCTCCTTGTAATGGCTTTTCGCAAGGGCAAACGCATACACTTTATCAGGAATATGCGGCAGTATCAGCTTTACATCCACACCACGTTTCGCGGCAAAAGTCAATGCCGTTATCATTTGCTGGTCTAAAATCAAATAAGGCGTCATAATATGTACATACTTCTGTGCCTGATTGATAATATCCAGATATATCATCTCTCCAAACAATTCATCATCCATGGGATTGTCACCATAGGGAATCACATATCCGTCCGTATCAAATGAGTTACATGGCGCATCAAGATACTTTTTATTGTCTATCGTTTTTTCAGTCAGATTCCACATTTGCAGGAACATAGAAGTAAATCCACGCGCAGCCTCACCCCGTACCATAACCGCTGTATCTTTCCATCTGCCGAATTTCTCGATCCGGTTAATATATTCATCTGCAAGGTTTACGCCTCCCGTAAAAGCGGTATGTCCGTCAATAACCAGAATTTTCCTGTGATCTCTGTTGTTATAATGAGTGGAAAGAACCGGACGAATCGGAGCAAACATCTTGCACTGTATTCCCATCTTTTTTAACTGTTCCGGATAACTGTACGGTAACGTGCTGAATGCACAGGTTCCATCATACATTACCCTGACTTCTACACCCTGTGCCGCTTTTTCCTTTAAAATTTCCAGTATGCTGTTCCACATATGGCCATCTTCCACTATGAAGTATTCCATAAAAATAAAAGATTCCGCCTTTGACAACTGGCGCAGCATTTCTTCAAATTTCGCTTCCCCGAAAGGGAAGTACGTTACAGCCGTATTCGAATATGCAGAAAATCCGCCGACCTTTTCCATGTAGTCAGCCATCCGGTACAATACCGGATCTGTGTCCCTTAGATTATCCGGCAATTTCACACAATCATCCTGATTTTGTGCCATGTCCTGCTGTATCTTTTGTATGCGTGACTGCAATGCACGATAACCAAGATTCGTTTTGATATAAATATAAAGCAGACTGCCTGCTATCGGTGCGGTCAAAACCAATAGCAGCCACGAAAGTTTTACGGTCGGATCAGCACGGGAATTCATAATATAGAACACCATGACCAACGACAGTAAAATTCCACCGCTAAAATAATATACCATATACTGTCCCAAAAACCGAAACACACCGAACAAAATCAGCACCTGTATTAGCAGCAATAAAATAATCACTGCGGTGCGGCTGAAGATTATATGATGAAGTCCTTTTTTCCCTTTTTTCAAAAGTGTTCCACTATCGTTATTATCACTTTGCATTATCAATATGCCTCCCTCGTTTGTACACATATTTTTCTACAAAATTTTATAATATAATCCACCGTTTGACAAGTATAGCCGTTAAACACTCTGCGCTAAGCTTTTCAAACCAAACGGAACCCGCACCCAATACTGCCGCTTCGGCTGTAAACTCCCTAATCAGAAAAAGACCGTACCTGCTTCTCCATACAGATACGGCCTCCACTTTTATGCAAACGTCATAAACCACTCTACTGTTTTAGGATCGTAGTGAGAATTCCTTCCATCTGCAAACATATTTCCAGTCACATAGCCAGTTTTATCAAGCAATAACTTTCTCCGGGCGCCAACAC
>CAMWMS010000072.1 GCA_947175435.1 uncultured Lachnospiraceae bacterium
GTACTTATGCGAAGGCGTTCTATGAGATCGGCAAGAGCAGGAAGTTAAGTCCGATCCATCTTGCGTCCCGCGTATATCAGGAGCAGGGGCAGGGCACTTCAGGACTGATTTCCGGAACATATCCGGGGTATGAGGGATATTACAATTTCTTTAACGTGGGCGTCAATGGCGCTTCCACGGCGGAGAAGATCGTCAAAGGATTGACATATGCAAAGGAGAAGGGCTGGAATACCCGCTATAAATCCCTCGAGGGCGGGGCAGCTACGATTGGCAATAATTATATTTTGAAATATCAGGATACCATATATCTGGAGAAGTTTAATGTTGATAAGAACAGCCCGTACGGAGTCTATGAGCATCAGTATATGCAGAATATCCAGGCGCCTTCCAGCGAATCTTCCAGTACGAGGAAGATGTATGCGAATGCAGGATCCTTAAACAGTGCCTTTGTTTTCAAGATTCCGGTGTTTGATAACATGCCGGAAGATCAGTATTACCCGACGCTGCGTCTGAGTAGTACAAGTATCGCATTGGACAGAAGTAAGGCGGCTGACTGCGAGAGCGGACGGCAGTTAAAACTGTATGTGGATGACGTCGAGATAAATCCATCAGAGGCGGCATGGAAAAGCAGTGATTCTTCTGTTGTGACGGTGCAGGACGGCCTGGTGAAGATAGCGGGTGGCGAGAAGTCCGGCAAAGCGGGAGAAGCCGTTATCACGGCAACTTATCAGGAAGTAGAGGTGTCCTGCAAGGTTAAAGTAATCATATCTCTGCAGGCAATTATGCTGGATAAAGAGGAGATTTTCCTGCGTCGTCCCGATACGGTGGTGCAGGATACTACGGGACTAAGTCCGGCGGAGATAGCAGAGAATACGGACCAGGCAGTGCTGCAGGTTTCTTTTGATCCGGCGGACACGACAGCGGATCGAAAGATCACATGGACTTCCAAAAATTTGAAGATTGCCACGGTCAAGGCGGACTCGGCAGATGATACCAAAGCGGTTGTGAACGCTGTCGGCGCAGGGAAAGTGGAGATCGTTGCGAAGGCAGCCAAAGCGGGTGGGCAGACGGCTTCCTGCACGGTATATGTCAGCGCGCCGATTTGCGGGATCACCCTGACAAATCGAAACGCACAGGAGGCAGATCCGGCGGACCGAACGACCCTGCTTGCCGGGCAGAGTATTAATCTGTCTGCGGAATATTATCCGAAGGACACAACCTCGGACACAAGTGTGGTCTGGAGCAGCTCTAATCCGGCTGTTGCCACAGTAGAGAACGGTAAAGTGACGGCGGTGGGCAGCGATCCGAACAAAAACACAGCGGTGATTACGGCGAAAGTGTCGGGGTGTGAGAGCGGTTATACGGCGGAGCATACCGTCATAGTGGAAAACTGTACTGTTACGTTTATGAAGCCGGGCACGAATGGTATGACCGTGCTGGGCGAGCCTCAGCGGGTGCTCTACGGCGGTACATTGTCCGCGGAAACGCTGCGGGAAAGAGAACAGATGCTGCTTACGGGCGGATATGATCCGGCGGAGAGTATCTTTATCGGCTGGTACACTGGCGAGAACGGTACAGGACGCAGATTCGACGAGATGACCACCGTCTACAGCAAGGACATTGTGCTTTATCCTTATTATGAAGAACAGGGCAAAGGATTCTATGTGCTGCCCATCGGGGATCAGACCTATACCGGCAACGCGATTAAGCCTGTTGTTCAGGTGTACGACAGTGTGACTTACGAAAATGGGGACAGAGATCTGATTGAGCTGGCTCTGAATAAAGATTACACGGTGTCCTATAAGAATAATAAGAATGTCAATCAGGAAGGTAAAGCGGCACCTACTATTACTGTCAAAGGTAAAGGAAATTATGCCGGTACGCAGCAGGTAATGTTTAATATTATTCCGAAAGCCCTGACCGATACGGATATCACGGCGGATAATATCACAGTTGCCTACAGCGGCAAAGCTATTAAGAGCGTACCGACGGTATACCGCGACGGAAAGAAGCTTACCAGAAATACGGATTATACGGTAACTTATCCGTTGACGGAGACTGGCGCTTATAAGACGGCCGGCACCTATCCTGTTGTGATCCAAGGTAAGGGCGGGTACAGCGGCACGATAACGATCCGCCAGATCATTACGCAGAATGTATTGATGAGCAAGGTGTCCATAGCGAAGATTCCCAATCAGACTTATCGGAATGAGTTGGTGGATAAGGAGCGGGGAATTGGCATCGAGCCGGAGATTAAAGTGACTTACAAGGATCAGACACTTGTGGAGAGTGCGGACGGCGGCCTGACAGGTGATTACACGGTGAGCTACACCAACAATACTGCGATCGGAACCGCCACGGCGACGATCACCGCAGTCGAGGGCAGTGACTATGCGGGTAGCAAGAGTATTAATTATAAGATTATCGGTACATCCATCGCAATGGCAAAAGTGGAAGGGATCACCAACAGAGAATACACCGGCGATGAAGAAGATGCCAGACAGCTTAAATATACACTGACATTAAATGATTTGCCTTTGACTGAAAGTAAGGATAATGGGCTGACAGGTGATTATGTGACAGTCTATGCGAATACCGCTAAGGTCGGCACGGCTTCCGTCACCTTTAAGGGGATTAATGAGTATACGGGACAGGTACGGAAGACATACCGAATTACGGGCTGTGATATCAGTTCGGATGAAAGCGAGGTAAATCCTGCAATTACCATGCAGTATTATACGCAGGATGAACCGGAAAAGATACAGCCTGTCAAGCCCGTCACAGAGTTCCCGGAGATCACGGCACCTTATGTCAAAGGTGGTACAAAGCCGACGGTGCTCTTATATTTTAATGGAAATGAATTGACGGCGGGCAAGGATTATACGGTCAAGTATAGCAACAATAACGCAGTTACACCCATCGACCCGGCGGAACGCGACGAGAAGAAGCTTCCGAAGATCACGATAACCGGAAAGGGTAATTTTAAAGGTACGATCAGCGGAACTTATACGATTACGGATGGCCGGCTGGATCAGAATAACAGGAAAATTACGATGACCGTTAAAGATATGGTCTATAAGGGCAGAAAGAACACATACAAGAGTACGGTGACACTGAAAGACTGTAATGGCAGCAAACTGACGGTGGGCAAGGATTATGACAGGAATCTGGTCTATACCTATGCGGAAACCGTGAGATGGAATGAGGCTGATGGGAATGAGATCGTCCGGGAAGCCGGTACGCCGGTGGAAGCGGAGGATATTCCTGCGGCCGGCACTAAGATTTGTGTCACGGCAACAGGGATCGGCGCTTATGTGGGTGAGAAGAATAACGATACGGAGACCGGTGCCACGATTTCTGCCGTATATCGTATTGTAGAAGCGGATATCGCCAAGGCGAAAGTGACTGCCAAAGCGCAGGTATACCGGAACGGAAGGGCAATTACACTGACACCGGAGGATCTGAAAATCGCCGTGAGCGGTAATCCGGAGGAGCTTGTATGCGGAGTGGATTATGTGATTGACGAGGACACATACACAAATCATACAAATAAGGGAAAGGCTACCGTGATCATAAGAGGAATCGGCAATTACGGCGGCGAGAAGAAAATCACTTATACGATAGGGTCAAAAACTCTGGTATGGTGGAGAAATTTACTCTTGTAAAAAATAATGTTTCTTTTAGAAGAAGGACATAATTTTGCATGCCATGTGTGATGTTATAGTACTATAACAAAACAGAAGCAAAGAGAATAGCGGAGAAAGGAGAGTACATGGAAGTTATGAATATGCAGGAGAACGCAAGATTGGTTTTGGGGTTAAGAGCTGCAGCATGGAGTGAAAAGAAGATCAATGATTTTATCCTTTATATCGCAACAGGAGAAGAACAGTACAAACCGAAACCGGACAACGCTGAATAAGTTAGTCCAAGGATCGATCAAAAAAATAATCTTAAATTTTCCTTAAAACACAATATCTTGTAGGGTAACCTCTTGCACCATACAATTAGAAATGATACAATAAGCGTAAGTTTGTCAGAAAAGAGACAGGCTTACGCTTTTTGCATTAAGAAAATGTAACACAGAAAACGAAGCGGATGAGGAGTATAGTCGCGTTTCGGAAGAGAAAACGTGGTTCAGAGTGATATACGGAAAAGGTGGAGGAAAAATGAGGAAACAAAGGGTATTGGCGTTACTGTTGGCATTCAGTCTTGCGGTGAGTACAAACGGAATGACGGTTCTGGCAACGGGATCGGATCTTTCGGGGACTCCCGCCGCAGTTGAAGATAATGGAAATTTGATCGCGGAGGAAACGCTTGATGCGCAGACTTCCGAGGGGGAAAATGCACCGGACGGCAACGAGAAAGGCGATCAGACAACAGGTGATGAGGAGAATGACTCCGCGGACGAAAATCAGAGTGGACAGGAGAATCCGGGAGACATGACAGAAGAAGACCAGAATGATCCGGAGAACCCGAGCGAATCAGAGGAAGAGAATCCGAGCTATGAAGAAGAACTGGATCCCAGTGATACAGAGGGAGCCGATGATCTGAACGGAGAAGACGGAGAGGCTGCGGAGGAAGAAACAGAAGAGGCGCCGGATAAGAAAGAGAATAATTCGGCGACGGTTCAGAGTCTTGCTCCCAGAATGATGTCCTTTCAGGACGAAGTGGGCATGCGGATTACCTATAACGCGAATGAACAGTATGTCTATACTGTGGATGAGAGCGGCACATTGACGGGCATCACGAAAGCGGACGGCAGCAAGGTAGAGGGCAATGTGGTACTTGATGAGACGAGAGGAATCAAGAGTATCGCTTCCGGTGCTTTCACGGACAACACGGGAATTACATACATTAAGCTTCCGGCGGGCGTTGTGACTATCGGTGCGAATGCTTTTAAGGGATGTACCTCTTTAAAGGGTATGACGATCCCTACGGGCGTGACTGCTATAGAGGAAAGCGCCTTCGAGGGGTGTAGTGCTCTGACGCAGTATGCACTGCCCGCAACGATTGAGAGTATTGGTAATCGTGCGTTTTATGGCGATTCGCGGTTGTTTATGGTATACATGAAGAGTATTGATATCAGTGCATTGCAGAGTATCGGAGATTATGCGTTTTACGGGTGCTCTGCACTGGTAGAGTTTTGCTCCGACACGAGCTTTACATTTCCGGAGTCGTTGACAAGTATAGGTGAGTATGCGTTCTATGGATGTCGTGCAGTAAAAACAATTGTTTTCTCAGAGAATATCAGTACGATGGGAGCGCATGTCTTCGCATCTTGTGGATCGCTGGAGCGCGTTATGCTTCCGAGAACTCTTATTGCAATTCCGCAGTATGCGTTTGCTGACTGCAGTGCGCTGCTGTCGGTTCAATTTGATGATGATAATAAGACGGAAACAGTAGGAGCCTATGCATTCAAGGGTTGTTATAGGTTGGGAAGTATAGAGTTGCGTCAGGTAAGTGCAATTGAGGCGAATGCGTTTATCGCTTGTGACGGATTAGTTAGCGTTACTATTATACCTACCAGATGTGATATACAAGATGGAGCTTTCCCTGATGTAGACACGCTGTATCTGCTTGGTATCAAGGGCTCAGACGCAGATATATATACCAGAACTCGTAAGATTAACTTTATTGATATTCTTACGACAGACACGGGGCTGTATAAGTGTGAGGTTGTGACAACGGGTTCAGGCGCTGGAACGGTATCGCTATCGATATTGGATGAGGAGGGGAAAGATACCGGCAAAGACCCTGGTAAGGAAAATAATAATCAAGGTGTTAAGGCGGGCACCAAAATTCTTGTGAAAACTGTAGCAAACAGTGGAAGCAAGCTGGCCGGTGTAACGTGTAACGGTGCGAAACTTGCCTTTGATAAACAGCTGCAGATGTGTTTTGAGATGCCGAAAGGCGGGGCATTGCTCCTTGTTGAATTTGAGACTATAGGAGGTAGCACTGCGATCGAAGGGACAGATGTGACTTATGAGTTTTCCACCGGCTCTGACGGAGAAGGACGGGCGGAGCTTAAGATCGGACAATCTACAAGACTGTTTGTACTGGATGTGGGAGGCAATGTTGTTCCGCCTTCAAAAGTTACATTTACATCAGATAAACCCGAGATTGCCAAAGTGGACGACAGTACGGGTACGGTTACTGCTCTGAAAGAGGGACTGGCGAATATAGAGATGCGGGTAATCGGCGGCAATGGTGAGATTATTAAGAGGGCAGCGGTGTATGTTTCTAAGACGGACATTGCTTTTCTGAAGCTGACGGCCGATTCTTATGACAGATATATTACCACTATATCTGATCAGGTGATCGGGGATCAGATTATACAGACAGCTTCTATGGATATTAATGCTGTAAGTGCACAGGCGGCAACGATTAGATTGAAAGCGATGGCATATGACGAAGATCTGGATCCCATGTCGGTAGCGTTGAAATGGAGTACCAGCGACAGTAAAGTGGCGCAGCTTGCCTCGACTTCTACAGCGAATGCCGTTACTACGAATACGGTGACCATTCCGAAGAATGCCAGTGGAGAGGCTACGATTACGGTCTCGGTGACTAATGCGGACAAGAAAATTATATCACAGAAATTTATTATACAGGTCAGAGATAAGACACCGCGTCTCTCTACGACAGCGCTTACAATCAACCCAAATAAAGAAGATGGTGCGGTATTGCGGATCATCAACGCCTATGGCGGAGCGATCGATCCTACTACATTTAAGCTGGTGGATGCGCAGAATGATAAAATAGATGATAATTATTTCAAATGGGATTATGATCGGACGAACAGTACGGATACGGTACATTATTTCATGATCAGTCCAAGATATTCTGGATTGGATGAAGGAGTCTATAGTGTGAAAGTCAGTGTGGACAGCAAGACGAACCCGACACCGCTCAAGATTACAGTGAAGTCTTCTCTGCCCAATCCTAAGGTCTCCTTTGATAAGAAACAGCCGAAGATTAATCTGTTTTACGCCAATGACGGTACAGAGGTGAAGCCTGTTGTCACTAATCTGGGAAATGAAAAGGTATCACGATATAAATTAGAGCCGCTGACTACGGATCCAAACAAGGACGACAGGTTCTTCACTGAGAACTTCCAGATTGATGAGGAGACCGGAATTATTACGCAGAAAGAAGAGCAGATGATCCTCACGGATAATAAGAAATTGATTACTACCGGATATCTGGTGCTGTACTTTGAGGGATATAAGGAAAGTGCGTTTAAGAAATATCAGATCACGATTCCAACTCAGACTGTAAAACCATCCTATAAGTTAGACAGAACTTCGGACGTGTATAATTCCTTGCCGGCTGCGAGAACGATCAAACTGACGTTAATAGACACCAAGTCCAAGGACAAAGAGCCGGTCAGACTGGACGAAGGCGACTGGACGATTGAAAAGGCTTCCGGAAGTAGTGTGGATGCCGTAAGCAGAGATATTGATATTAATGAACAGGGTCAGATTGAAATGCATACGAATGCTAACAGTACCCTTACATCGGGCAAAGTGGTTCTGTCGCTTAGGAACAGTGAGTGGGCAGAGGGACAGTCGTTTAAGTACACCTATACCATTAAGGCGACTGGAGCGGATCCTAAGATCAAGCTGAAAGCGGCAACGGTCAATCTGAACAGTAACTACACGGAGCAGGTAGAAAAATTTTATCTGTCCTCCAATCAGTGTGATACGGAACTGGATGGCATTCAGGATTTTTACTTCCAGTCGACGGCTACGAATGAGGATCAACAGAAGTATCTGCATGTGGAGTATAGTGACGGTGTGGGAACTGTACAGGTTGATCCGGATATTAAGCCGGGATCCTATAAGTTTAAGTGCGATTCCGTAGCGGGCATTAATGGGGAACGTTACAATGCAGTTACTTTGACGGTGAAAGTAGTGAACACACTTCCGAGTATGACGGTAAAAGGCGCCCCTTCATTGAATCTGTCGGCGATATCAGGTGGCGAATATACGGAAACTGCGGAGCTTACCCTGAATGCAAAGCTTCCGGAAGGCTATGAGATCGATCCGGCAGGAACGATAGATTCGATTGAATGTACGACTAAAGGAATGAGCGAGGTCAAAGAGAGTTTCAATTGGGATATCGAGGACAATATTCTCCTGATCTCTTTAAAAAATAAAGTAAGTCAGCAAAAGTATGCGTTTACCATGACACCCACGTACACCGGAGGTAATACTTTCCAAGGGAAAGCCGTGAAATTCAGCGTGAAGGTCTATAACGGTTCTATCTCTGTGAAGATGTCGGCGAAGGGCGTGCTGAATCTGGTGGACAGAGAAGGAGAGTATACGCTAAAGAACAGTATCGTATATACACCGTCATTTACCAATCTGAAGGATACAGTGGAAGATGTGCAGATTTTTGATGCCGATGGCAGAGAGCCTGCACTCGGAGATGACGAGAGCGAGTATTTCCATGCAGAGGTTCTCGATGGCAAGGTATATGTTGCACCGAGGGATGGTGCCGATCTGGAGAACAAGAAGACTTATCAGATTAGGATGTGGGTAGGACTTGCAAACTATGGCGGTTATGACGGCATGTGGGTGCCGGGGGTATTAAAGATTAAGACTGCACAGGTGCTGCCGAAGGTGACGGCTGATAGAAATGATCTGAACTTATACATGTCAAATAAAGCGTACGAGGCGACCTTTAGGGTTACACCGAAGGAAGGCAGTGTCGGTAATATTGCGGATGTCGTGTTCGGGGAGAAAGATACGAAATCGCAGGATTCTTTCGAAATCAGATGCGGCGAACCACGGGAGGATGGCTCCATAGATGTGTATGTGAAACTGAAGAACACAGTTTCCTTTGCAGGAGGGTCTACCAATAAAATAACGATGTATGCCATGTTCGACGGACAGGGTGTCAATACTGTCGGACCGGCAGTTACAATGAACGTCAAGATCAATAAGTAATTATTGATCTTGACATGGAATGAGTTTATATATGCAGTAGTGGCAATCTGAATTGCTGCGGTCAGTCATTGTGACTCAGATACCGGATGTATTTCATGAGATCACGGCGCTCTTCCGGTTTTAATTTCTGGATATCGTATATCACATCATGCATGGTAACATTATCCAGATAAGTGTTTTTGAGATTGGTGCTGCCTGGATAACCGGTGTCCGTACCCAGGAGATAGTCAGTGCTGACCTTATAAAAATTTGCTAAGGCGACAACTGCACAGATCGGTATCTCGCGATGACCGTTTTCATAATTGGAATAGGTCTGTTGCGAGATGCCCAGTTGTGCGGCAACTGTTTTCTGTTTTAAATCGTGATCTTCACGCAAATCTCTTATTATTTCACGTAGTTCTTTCATAAAACTTTTCCTTCTTCATTTGTTATGAGCATTATTGCACAACAAAAAGTTGTATGACGGAAAATATACAAAAAGTAATATTGCAACATAACATACAATATATTGTTGTCAACACACAGCGCAGATATGCACAACCGAAAGGAAAAGGGTTGATTGCATATTCTGTTAAAATAAGGTAAAATCTGATCATGATGATAAAAGTATCCTTACTGGTAACAACATATAATGTGAAGGATGATCTGGCGGTTACTCTGGCGGCTATCGAGAAGCAGGATTATGGTTTGATAGAGGTGGTAATCGTGGACGGTGGTTCCGATGACGGAACGCTTGATGTGATCCGCAAATTTGCCGGTCGACATCCTGCCCGCAGAGATGTGACAGACGATCCGTCTATTACCGTGCAGTGGGTTTCGGAGCCGGATAGAGGCTTGTATGATGCCATGAATAAGGCGTGGGCTATGTGTACCGGAGATCTTGTGGCGGTGTGCAATGACAGGCTGTGTACGACGGATGCGGTCACGAAGCTGGTCCGGGCGATCGAGCAGGGCGGTGAGACATGCATAGGCGCACATGCAGATCTGGTTTACGTGGAGGGCGAACGTGTTGTCAGAACATGGCATATGGGGGAAGGCAGAATAAGAGACGGCTGGATGCCGGGGCACCCCACGCTTTTTTTAAAAAGGGAAGTCTACGAGCGCTACGGCAGCTACGATATCAGTTATCGTTGCGCTGCGGATTATGAATTTATGGTTCGTTTTCTCAAGGATGAGAATAACCGTCTGATGTATGTGCCGGAGGTCCTGATTGCCATGTACTACGGTGGGACGAGTAATGCCGGACTGCGCAATTATCTGGTATCTTTCAAGGAAGGCTATCAGGCGCTTAAGAAAAATGGAGTACGTCATCCGCTTTGGATTACCTTGAAGAGAACGATTCGGGTGCTTAGGCAGTTTTAGTAAAGTATTAAAAAGGATGGGTTATGAAGATACAACAAAAATTTTATCCGTTCGTGAATAATATTATCCGAATATTGTTGTTAATGATTGTAGCAGGTATGTGCGTACAGAGTCTGTTCAGCACCAGTTTTGTTGGTGTGATTACGAAGGAGGACGGCTCGCAGCAGGAGAGAACGCTGAATATTGCGGATCAGCCATGGAAACATCTGCTTTTTTTTATTGCGATTACCATTGTAGGTGTGTTGCTGTACAAGGGGATTCCCTGCCTGTGTGAGCATTTGCGAAACATACTCCATAAAGGGAATTCTGTGTCCGGCAGTAGAGCGATGCAAAGCTCCCAGGCAGGTGTAGTTGCGGTTGGCAGTTTTGTGGTTCTGGTTATGGGAACCATCTGGATTTTTGCGACGCGGTTGTATCCGGGTTCCGACCCGGCGAAGGTGTATCAGATTGCCATGCAGTGGCGCAGGGGTGACTTTTCCGCGTACGCGGAGGGAGGATATCTGTTTCGATATCCTTTTCAGGCAGGCATCATACTGTTCTATTATCTGTTGTCTTTTCTGTTCGGAATCGATAATTATATCGGACTTCAGTTTATCAATGTGATTGCATTAGCAGTGACCTATGGACTGCTTGTGAAACTGGCGGCACTCTTCTGGCAGGAGGATGAAAAGCTGCCTTCTATGGTATATGCGGCCCTGATTCTATGGGTGCCATTATCTTTCTATGTAACGTATCTGTACGGCATTCTGCCCGGCATGGCGCTGTCGCTGGGAGCGGTGTACTTTGCGGCGAAATACCTGCATACAAGGCGCTATCGCTATATTCTGCCGGCGGCATTGTGCATGGGTCTGGCTACCGTGATCAAGATGAACTGCCTCATCTATCTGGTGGCGATCGCGTGTTTCCTGCTTTATGATGCGGTAGACATTGCTCTGTTGACTAAAAAAGAGCTTGGAAAACAGTGGATCGTATCGCTTCTGTGCCTTGTGCTGATGGGGCTTAGCGTAGCGGGATGTAATAAGTTGTGCAGCCGTTATGTGGAAGATCTGTCAGGATATGAAGCGGGAGAAGGAGAAGTGATGGTATCCTGGATCGTCATGGGACTTCAGGAGACGCCTTTAGGACCGGGCGGCTATAGTGGTTATATCAATGAGATTTTTGAAAGATATGAGTATGATACAGAGAAGATTACGGAAGCTTCGATCGCAGATATAAAAAGTATTATGAAGAGATTGTTACAAAATCCCTTGGATGAGGGACTTCCTTTTTTTGCCCGCAAAAATGCTTTTCAATGGAATGATCCGACTTTTATCAGTCTGGATCGCACGAAAGGAAGAAAAGCCGCAGGAAGTATGCCGGCATTTGCACACAGTCTGATCGAGGGCAAAGGGAGCGTGACACTTTCTATTCTGCTTAACTATGCGCAGACGTTGATCCTGATTGGCATGATACTGTATCTTATTTTAGAGCGGAAGAGCCGGAATATTTATGAACTGATGGGGGCGGTTGTTTTTCTGGGCGGATATCTGTTTCATTTCTTCTGGGAATCCAGCGCGTCATATACGGTCCCTTATTTCGTGATCATTATCCCCTATGCGGTCAAGGGATTGACGGATTGGGTCAGGTGCATAGATAAACAACAGCTTATTATGCGTAAGAGGCGTGCATGGATTCCTGCTTGCATATTGCTTGCACTGGTGATTCTGACGGCGCTTTTTAGCCGGACCAATCTGTTTCGGCACACGATCGCATTAAGCGATGGCGAGGCGGCAGAGGAGCAGTTCTATCATCGGGGTGAAAATAATACCAAGGGAGTCAGGACAGTTGTCGCGGGGATATTGGAAGGTTATTATTATTTATCACCGTATCTTGCACAGGATACCGCGCTGATAACACAGAACAATAAAATGACATTAGTGTCGGTTACACATGCAGCATCGAATGCTGGGCATATAGCGCAAAGCGCGAAAGACAAGGAAAACGGAAGCTTTGTAACGGACCGATCGAAAGCGGAACAGGAAGGTGCCGTGACGAAGGTATCTAAGGTCAAGGATATAGAGAATAAGATATTGCTGTGGAAAGAAAGCGGTGGTGTATGTATGCGCTTCCGCAGTAATGAACGGGTATTGGCAGCCGACCGAAGCGGAGATGAGCCCACACTGACCACATACCTGGACGACGGGATGAATTCATTTTATGAACCGCGAGAAGAGATGGCTTATCACTGGAAAATACGGCCGGCAGATGGCGGAGGATATTATGTTACCATAGATGATCTGGCACTTACTTATCGGGACGGAGAAATGATGCTGGAAACACTGGTCGAGAGTGAGGAACAAAGGTGGATGTTGCAATGGTGACCGTTAAGGCGGATAAAAGGTATAAACCTGCAAGCGAATATACAGCTTTTATTTTGGGTCTGTTGCTGATACTGGTGATACTGTCGCGGTATGTTGTGAACGGAGAACCGGTTGACGTCAGAAGTGATGTAGCGGAGACTGAAATTGAATTGTCTTTATATGGTGATATGGAAATCCGGCAGCCTTTGACCATTACAGAAGAAATGAACTGGCGGCAGGGATATTATGCACTGCGTTTTGCACAGTGCGACATGACTAGTGAGGGGCGGCTCATCTATACTGTCGAGCAGGGAGAGATACTGCAAACGGGCATGGTTAATCTGTGTGAGATTAAGGCAGGGGAGTGGACTCGCCTGGAGGGCATAGATCTTGGGAAACTGGAGTGTGGAGAGGCCGTTTTACATCTTCGCACAGAGGAAGTATTAGAGGGAGAGCTTGCGGTTGCTGTAGGACCGGATTACTATGGATTCGGTATTATGAATTATAACGGAGTACAACAGGAGCTGACTTTGGCACAGGCCTATCATTACCATATTACGCGAATGGAGTATAAGATAAGACTGTTATGTTATGGGATTGTTCTGCTATGTGCCGTGGCACTGGTACTGGTGGTGAGCAGCGGACATAGCGAAGATAGAGGTAAGTGTCTGTCAGCATTTGGTATTATGACGGTAATGTTTATGGCTGTTATTTATCTGCTGGACAGTTCTATTTATCTGGAACCGACTTATGCGGAGGCGGTGACGAATTTTCTGCATAATGCGAGAGAAGAGAATCTTATGAATAATCTGTTGATTACAGATGCAGGGTATCTACCGCTGTTGCAGCGGTTGATCACGTTGTTCTATGTGAAAGTGATACGGGTGCCATCTGCGTATGCGCTCTATTTCATGCAGGTTACGGCGTGTCTGTTAAATAGTATGATATGGTCATTTTTTGTACTATACCCTTTTCATGGATTGATGAAATTGCCAAACAGGATTCTCTGGTGCATTCTTGTTATGCTGACATGCTTCTGTGAGGAGACGCTGTTTTTTACCAATCACGTTTATTGGGGGATCTATTTGCTGCTTCTTATGCTGGTTGCAGACTTGAAACAATTTTCGGGATGGATCTATGCCGGGCTGCTGTGTGTGTGTGCTTTGCTCTGCTTATCTAAAGGAACTTATGCGGTTATGCTTCCGCTGATGATTCTTTATCCGGTATTTTTTCATCGGAGTATGGGAAAGAGAAAGAAGATATTTGTAGGTGTGGTGAGCGCGGCTTCTTTCTTGCAGATTTTGTATGCTTTTGGCGGACAGGGTGATGGAGGCAATTGGATTCGTGTAGATTCCGGAGAACGGGTGGGCTACCTGCTCAGACTGGTGGGAAGGGCGCTTGTG
>CAMWMS010000073.1 GCA_947175435.1 uncultured Lachnospiraceae bacterium
CGCTTAAATCCGCTGACCGGACTCAATTTATTGAATTTGGGCTGTAATGGTTTCGCGGTAGGTTTCCATTTAACCTGAAGCACATTCGCTATTACAGCTACCAGAAAACCAACCATCAGAAACGGTGCCATAATAAACAACACCCTCGTCAGGGATTTCACAAAAAGCGCATTGAATGTCTGATCCTGTATAAAGCCGTCATACATCTTAGTGTACTCCGGTATCTGGCTGTAGATATCGTATATGTTACCTACAAAATAAGTCCCCATATACTCGACCCAGAAATATATCAACAGAAAGAATGCCAACAATTCAAAAGCACAGGTGATCTCCTTACTCTTAGCAACCTGGCCTTCCTTACGGGCATCCTCCAGTTTTTTGGAAGTAGGTTCTTCTGTTTTCTCTCCGCCCGGACCATCCTTGGCAAAGAATTGGAGATCATACTCTAATATCACGTCATTCCCTCCACAAAAGATACGATCATCCTCTTCATCTCCACAAATACATAATCTGCCGCATTCGGCAGCATCCTGATCGTCAGAAACATAATTCCGAGCCCCACCAGCACCTTGAGCTGCATACCTACCGCAAACATGTTCATCTGCGGAGACACCTTAGCCAGAACACCCATAACGGCGTTTAACAGGATCATGGTGCAGAAGATCGGCAGGATGATACGGAACCCGATCGTAATATAATCCCCCATAAATACGGCCAAAGATTCTACTAGCGACTCCGCCCGGAATATTGCCCCGTTTACAGGGATCAGCGTAAAGCTGTCAATCAGCGCACGTAACAAATATTGATACATGCCGGTAATAATCATTAATAATGTAAAGAAATACTGATAAAACACACCTGTAAAAGTCGCCTGCTGTCTGGTCGTCGGATCCATCAGTGATACCATGGAAAGTCCGATCTCCATATCCGCGATACTTCCTGCCAGAGAAGTCACCGTCGCGCAGATCTGTGCACCCCAACCGATCAGGAAGCCCGTCATCGCCTCCTTCATAACGACAACCGCATATCCGAGCAGAGTGTTATATACCACCTCGGTGCGGCCCACCGCAGTATAGAGCAGATACGCAAGGAATATACTGAATCCCACTTTAACCCAGCGCGGCACACCGCTTAGTGAGAAAAAAGGCGCCACGTGGACAAAACAGGTCACCCGCACCAGAATCAGCAAAAAATATTCTAAATCCGCATAGGTAAATGTAATATTGATCATGCCAACACTCGCTCTTAATTGATATAGGCGCCAAAATTATTCCACAGCTCGGTCATATACTGTACCATATTGTTCATGATCCAATGCCCCATAACAATCAGCCCAAGAAAAATCGCCAGTATCTTCGGAACGAAGGTGAGCGTCTGCTCCTGAATGGAAGTAACCGTCTGGAAAATACTGACGATCAGACCCACACATAATGACACCAGCAAGAGAGGCGCCGAACATTTGATGATCGTGTATATGGCGGTCTGTGCCACGGCTGTGACGTCATCTATTGTCATATCTTACTTCACCCTTCCCTAAAAGTAAATCTGCTTCGCAAAATAACAAATCGAACAAGTTTGATCGCAAGATTTGCTTCATAAACTATAGGTTGAAACTTTCTACCAGCCCTTTGATAATCAGATACCATCCGTCCGCAAGCACAAACAAAAGGATTTTAAAAGGCATAGAGATCGTCGTCGGCGGCAGCATCATCATACCCATACTCATCAGCGTGGAAGCCACAACCATATCAATCACAATAAAAGGTATATATATGAGGAAACCGATAATAAAAGCTCTGCGCAGCTCGCTAATGATAAAACTCGGCACCAGAACGCTCATCGGTATCTCTTCCAGTTCCCCACTCCATTCCAGACGGTTGATATCCATGAACAGACTTACATCTTTCTTAAATGTCTGACCATACATGAACTGCCTGATCGGTGCAGCCGCCTTTGTAAGCGCTTCCTCCTCATTCATTTCACCCGCTTCATAGGGCACCACCGCTTCCGTATAGACAGACGTAAGCGTCGGCTGCATGATGAAGAACGTCAAAAAGAGCGCAATGCCTATCAACACTGTGTTAGGCGGCGCCGTCTGTGTATTGAGTGCCTGTCTCGTAAAGTGCAGAACAATAATGATTCTGGTAAACGAGGTCATCATGATGATCAAGGTCGGCGCTATGGCGATCAATGTAAGAATCACCAAAATACGCAACGCACCGTTCACGCTGCCATTGCCGTTGCCATACGTGATCGTCACCGTGTTGGCTATATTCATTTCTGCGAGATCATCGGCATTCTCCGCCGTTCCCGGCGCCCTCTCGTTGGTCCGCTCCTCCGTTGTTCCCGTAAGATTGGATTCCCGATATGGCGTATCTGTCGCCGCCAGAGCCGTCGTCTTCCGACTAAACAATATGCCTGCCAATAACAGCAGGCATACTAATTTTGCCAAATGATATCCGGAAAAATATTTTTTCATTCGTCTCGCCCATCTTCTTTTTCCAGAAAATTCTTTTTTTGCATTTTCTCTAGTATTTCCTTGAATCCCAACGTTTTGGAGAAATTCTTATCAGAGAAAATCAAATCCTGCTCAGGTATCTCTGTCAACATTGTAACAGTATCTTTACAGATTGCCACCGCCAAATATTTCCTGCCGACGCGGATAATCTGAACAAGCTTATTATTGGAAAGCCGGATCGTTTCCAGGATCTCCATATTGGCATTGGCCGTCTGCCCTTTCTGATACCCCGCTGTCCACTTAGTAACCCAGTAGGTAATCAACAGCACAAACACAAAGATAACCAATACCGTCAGAAACTGTACGTAGTAATCAGTTCTTCCCGATACTGCAAGTATCATTATCCCACTACCTTCTTAACAGCCTCTAACACACGATCGGCCTGGAAAGGCTTTACAATAAAGTCCTTCGCACCGGATTGGATGGATTCGATAACCATAGCCTGCTGACCCATCGCAGAACACATAATGACCATTGCGCCCGGATCTGCTTCTTTGATCTTCTTGAGTGCCTGAATACCGTCCATCTCGGGCATGGTAATATCCATTAATACCAAATCAGGTTTTAATTCGTTGTACTTCTCGACAGCCTTGGCACCGTTCTCGGCTTCCCCGGCTACATTGTACCCATTCTTAGTCAGGATGTCCTTAATCATCATACGCATGAATGCTGCATCATCACATATCAAAATATTTTTTGCCATCTTTTTTCTCCTATTCCATTTTATTTGATAATTTCGGTTACCCGAACACCAAAGCTCTCTTCAATTACAACTACTTCACCTTTTGCAACAAATTTACCGTTAACCAGCACATCAATCGGTTCACCGGCAATCTTATCCAATTCTATAATCGTTCCTGGCGAGAAATCCAAAATATCCGATATAGACTTGGACGTTCTTCCGAGCTCTACCGTAACCTCAAGCGGTACGTCTCTGATCAGCCCAATGTTCTCCTGCATCTGTGCCGGGTTAAAATCATTGGAAAAACTCTGGAACTGTGCCGGCTGAATATTCATATTAGGCATCATCTGCATCTGCGGCATCATCTGCATTTGTTGTGGCATCATCTGCATCTGCGGCATCATCTGCATTTGCGGCATTCCCATCTCAGGCATTCCCATTTGTGGCATTCCCATCTGCGGAGCCGCTGCCATCTGAGGTGCGGCCTGCGGTGTCGGTGCTGCCATCTGAGGCGCTGCCGGTGCCGGTGCTGCCGCCTGCGGCGCAGGCTCACTCTCGCCCAACTGGCTCTGTAAGAAAGTATCGCACAATTCCTTCGCAAAGTCTATAGGATATAGCTGCATAATTGTGGAATCAACCAAATCGTCAATCTGCATACGGAATGCAATCTTGACAAAACTTCCTTCCAGAAATGCTGCGATATCTCCGCCGGACTTAAAGGCTGTCAAGTCTACCAGACTTGCCTCCGGAGGGCTGATATCAATCATCTTGCCAAGCATGGTGGAGAGGGATGTCGCCGAAGAACCCATCATCTGGTTCATCGCCTCCGAGATCGCACTTAAGTGCAGCTCTCCCAGTTCTCCATCCGTATTGCTTCCGTCCCCGCCCATCATCAGGTCGGTAATGACCTTAACATCATGTTCCTTCAACACAAGGATATTTGAACCATCCAGACCTACCGTATATTTAATCTGGATAAATACACACGGTTTCTCGTACTCTTCCAGTACGTTCTCCCACTTCGCCAGTGTGACCACTGGAGTCGTAATGTTTACCTTCCGGTTTACCAGAGAATAAAGCGTCGTTGCGGAAGAACCCATACTGATGTTGGCAACCTCACCGATGGCATCTTTCTCTATGTCTGTCAGTAGCGACTCATCCGGTCCGGAATTCCCGGCCGGCGCTGCTGCCGGTGCAGGTTCCGATACTGCAGGTTCCTCCGGCGTCGCACCGTCGCTCGGTGCATCCATACCGGATAAGAGTGCATTTATTTCATCTTGTGATAACATTCCGTCCATGCTTTTACTCCCCCTCTCTTATTACCGACGTTACTCTCACAGCGTTCTTGTCTTTGCTGGTACCCGGTAATGCGGTGAATTTCTTCATATTACCCACATATACGATCATATCCTGATCGACATCGGTATCTAATCGTATGATATCTCCGAGCTGCAGATTGACAAAATCGTTGACTGATATCCTCGTCTTGCCGAGTACGGCTTTGACTGGAACATCTACCCTTCGTAACATTGCCTCGATATACTCTTCGAAATTCTCGTCTTTCTGTTCTTGCATGTTAGCGTACCAATACTTGGTATTCAGCTTATCCATGACACTTTCCAGCGTAAAGAACGGAAGACACACATTCATGAAGCCCTCCACGTCACCAATCTTCATGTTCAGTGTAACGATCGCAATCATATCGTTCGGTGCGATCACCTGTGCAAACTGTGAATTTGTCTCGATTCTCTCCATAACCGGATTAAGATCTACCACGTTCTTCCACGGTTCTCGCATGAGCTGCATACAGACTATCATCATTTTCTCTATGATCGTCATCTCTATTTCCGTGAAATCCCTGCTCTTGTCAAGCGGCTCCCCAGCACCGCCTAACATTCTGTCAATCATCGCATAGCCTAACTGTGTTGCCAGCTCAATGATAATCGTACCGCCAAGCGGCTGAAAATTCACGATACTAAGGATGACGGGATTGGAAAGAGCGTTGGTAAACTCCGAGAAAATAACCGTCTCGGAACTCGCTACGGAAATCTGTATGCTCTTTCTAAGGTATATCGGAAGACTTGTCGATAACAGCCGTCCATAATGTTCATATATGATTTCCAATGTACGCAGATGTTCTTTAGAGAACTTCGTAGGACGTTTAAAGTCATAATTCTTGACCTGTTTGTCACTATTATCGTTCATCTCTTCTGCGTCTATCTCGCCGCTGCTTAACGCGGCGAGCAGATTATCAATCTCATTTTGAGATAGTACCTCTCCCACGAAAGTTCACCTCCTGTGGCACTATTTAAGAAATTACTGAATCATAATGTCACTAAACGCCACATTAAAGACAAACTCTGAATCAAACATTTTCTGGATTCTTTCAAGGATCTCTGCGCGGATCTCGTTCTGCTGATTTCTTGCTTCCTCCACCGTATATTTACCTATTACATCATTGATCTCACTCTTGATCAGGCTTTCTCTGGCTGCCATGTCCTCATCCGAACCATACTTCTTATAGCCCTTATCCTTCGTATTCATGGATAACGTAATGGAAGCTATGAAGAAATGCGAACCGCCGTCTTCATCGAGCTTCAGCGGTATCGTCATCTGCTCTGAGATATCATACGTTGCCGTATCGGACATCGGGATCGGTTCTCTCTCCGCATCTTCTCCGTTACCGTTTGCAGAAAGCTCCAGATTAAGCGCCGTTGCTATATTGTCTACAAGCGCTGCTGTTTTTCTGGAAGTACTCGTCACACTGAACATCATAATCGCCGTCAAAACGATGTTAACGATCAATAGTGCCAGTATAACAATAGAAATCAGATTCTTCTTCATGATCGTAATATTCTCCTTTATACACTTATTATATACTCGTATCATAACCGCCGGCTTACCGGACCACCTGTCGGTGAAAAATCCTAATACGCACTCAGCGAGTTATATATCTTGATCTCAACCCGTCGGTTTCTGGTTCTGCCCTCCGCGGTAGAATTATCCGCTACGGGTACGTATTCGCCTCGTCCCGAATGTTTCACATTTGCAGGATCCAGATTCGTAACCGAGAGAAGATAATCAAACACTGACAATGCTCTTCCGGAGCTTAACTCATTATTGTTAGAGTACTTCGCTCCCGACATCGGCACATTGTCCGTATGTCCCTCGATCTCAATGGTTCCTTCCGCATACCGTTCCAGAATCAACCCCACCTGATCCAGAACCGGCTTTGCCTCATCCTTGAGAAGCGTACTGCCGGAATCAAAGAGAAGTGCACCCTTCAGCGTCAACTGTACATACTGGGAGGTAATCTCGATATCGATCTCCTTCCCCATGTCCTTCTCATCAACCGCTTCCTGAATCTTCTCGGCAAGCTCCTCAGATTCTTCCATCTGCGCTTCCTCTAGCTGTTCCTGCGCAGCAGCTACAGCATCAGCTACATTTTCGTCAACGATCTCGCCCTCAGACAGCTTACCCGTACTATTAATAAAATCATCCAGTTCACTCAACTGGCTGGTGCCGTTACTGATCAGCATGCCGTCTCCAATGGCAGAGGCTCCCTTATCAAACACAGAAAACGTCTGACTAAAAGATGCCACGATCTGTTCCTGTGCAACCTCGTCAATAGTAGACATCGCAAAAAGCAACACGAAGAAACAAAGAAGCAGATTCATCAGATCACTGAATGTGGCCATCCACGCTGGTGAGCCTTTTGGCGGGTCTTCCTGCTTCTTCTTAGCCATCTGCTTCACCTCCGCCTTCTTCATTCGAGGTGTTCCTGTCACCCGGTGCGATGAACGACTTCAGTTTTTCTTCAATAACTCGCGGATTCTCGCCTGCCTGAATCGACAGAAGACCCTCGATCTCTATTTCTTTGACCATCATCTCTTCATCGTTCTTGCCCTTCAGTTTCGTAGCCACCGGCGCACATATCCAGTTTGCCAATACGGAACCATAGAATGTGGTTATAAGGGCAGTCGCCATATTAGGACCGATGGACGCAAAATCAGACAGATCCTTAAGCATGAGAACCAAACCGATCAAGGTTCCGATCATACCCCATGCAGGACCCATCGCTCCTACATTCTCCCAAAAGCCGATCTTATCTTTATGCCTGCCTTCTACACTGGCTAGCTCCGTTTCCATGATCGCACGTACAAGTTCGGGGTCGGTACCGTCTACAA
Organism: uncultured Lachnospiraceae bacterium; assembly: GCA_947175435.1. Lineage (GTDB taxonomy): Bacteria > Bacillota > Clostridia > Lachnospirales > Lachnospiraceae > UBA3282. The sequence continues at coordinate 7,388 of CAMWMS010000073.1, forward strand.
CAAGCAGGATACCTTTCTTCAGAAATTCGTCATCAATATCTCCCGCCGCTTCTTCCAGAGAAAGCAAACCCTCTTTACGGGCAACATTGGAGAGATCGATTATCTTCTGAATGATCTCCGGAACATTCATGGCAGATTCCTTAAAAATCAAAGTAAAGCTCTTCAGACCTCCAACGAAATTAGACATCGAATAACTCGCCATAATACACATAAATGCGCCGCCGAATGTAATAAGCGCTGATGGTGCATGAAGAAAGCTGGTGACTGCTGAAAAGGTCTTGCCAAACACCATACCGAAAATCATCAACGCAAAACATGCCAATAAGCCGATAATTGAAGCTATATCCATCTGTACTCACCCGTTTTACACTAATCTGCAAAAATATCCTTTCTATACGATTTTACTAGATTTTTCACTTCTTGTCTACTTTCTTTTACAATTATTTTCCGCCCTGTCGTAAATGTCAGGACGGTGTCCGGCGTCTCTTCCACTAATTCCAGTAAATCGGGATTAATCAGAATCTTCACACCGTTGATCTTCGTAACTTCTATCATCCCCCACCCCTGTCTTTCCGTGCAGCCGGATCCCCGGTAAATCCGAGCAACCATTATGTAGCACATCAGATACGTCATCATCTGTGACTGTATGGAACTTATATATTCTACCACACATCTTCCAAAACTGCAAAAAAAATATAGCATCTTTTCTGTACAAATATGAGAACACATGAAGAGGAACTCTTCGCATATGCGAAAAGTCCCTCTGTTTATGCGCCTTGTAGCATTTATCTCTTCAGATTGACAAGTTCTTCCAGCAACGTATCAGAAGTGGTAATGATACGGCTGTTTGCCTGGAAACCACGCTGTGTGGTGATCATTGTGGTGAACTCGGAAGAAAGATCCACGTTACTCATCTCCAGTACGCCGGAAGTCATCTTACCGCCGCTTTCCGTGATGTCCTTACCAACACCGTCAAAGTCACCGGAGTTCATGGTCGCGGAATACAGATTGTCACCCGCCTTGGAAAGACCGGAAGCATTCGCAAATTCCGCTACCGCGATCTGACCGAACAGTTTCGTCAACCCGTTAGAATACGATCCCGTAATCCGGCCGTCCTGCCCTACTTCAATACCGATCAGCTCTCCCGGAGCTCTACCTTTGCCGATGGTGTCGCCGCCCTTACCGCCGGGGGTGATATCAAGCGTACACTTACCACCGTTACCGTAGTTCGTAACGGATGAGAAGTCGATCTCCACATTACCGAACTGGGTCAGCTCTATGAGTTCCCCGCTCAGGGAAGAGGCGGATGAGTTAAAGGTAAGCGTTGCCGTATTGCTGCCTGCGCTTCCGATATATAAGAAATTTCCCGTGTCATGGTCGAATACAAGCGACATACCGTTCGACTGCGTTCTCTCTGTGATCTGTGCTGATCCGTCCGGCGCAATATATTCGATTTTATATGTCTTACCGCCTCCGTCCTCTACGTGATATACCTGCTTTAAGATCTCTTTCTCATCCTTCGGCATCTCTAACGTGATCCCGAAGACATTGTCATTACGTGTGGCATTAAGGGTCGGTGTAAACGTAGCATCGAACTCGACCGACATCTCGCCTGCCGCACCGTCCGTCACCGGAGTAACCGTTACATTCGATACGCCTTCCAGTCCCATGGCACTGATCGCTGTTGTCCAGTCTGTCACCGGCGTGCCGGTTGTACCAGTGTCCGGTTTGGTATAATACTGACCAGTAGCCTCATCATATACTAAATTATAAGGAGCCGACTCTAACTGTGCCTTAGTCAATGTTACTTTGCCGTGTACTGTAACACTGTCCGCAGCACCTGCCGTAACAGTGCCGCCGTCCGCTGGCGTCGTGATCGTAACATTCTTACCCGCTGCAACCACAAGTGCATTATTACTGTAACCTTCCAGAACACTGGAAAACGGCAGCTCTATATCAAACTTACTTGTACCGTCAAATTTCGCCGTGCTATCCGGATTGTAGAGCATTGTCTTGCTGGTTGTGTTATCTCCGCCGAAATTCGCAATCTGATTGATATTACTCAGATTATATTTCTTTACAAGAGACACGCCTGTGCTGTCTAAGATATCATCGAGTTGTACGCGGAATTCATCCTCGCTTCCGATTCCATGGAAACTCATCTTCACTGTATACGCATATCCCTGTGCATCGAAGATCTGGAAGGTACGGATCGCGCCCGCCGTACTGTTGATAGACGTATCCGTCTTATCCAGAATACCGGATACATATGCAAGTGAAGTAGCTTCCGGTGGAGAACTCAGATTATCCGGATGCATAACCTGCAGCGCGGACACCACATCCTGTCTGATATCACCGGTCTCCGGATCTACCTGCCATCCCATAACTTTAAAACCGGTATTTGCCATAACCAGATTACCCGCACCGTCTATCGTGAAGGAACCGTCTCTGGTAAAGAAATTCTCGGAACCGTTGTTGACAATGAAGAATGAATCACCCTCGATCATGATATCCCACGGGTTATTCGTAGACTGTGCGGAACCCTGCGTCGTGATCGCCGTGGAGATTGCGCCCGTCTTAGCGCCCAGACCGATCTGTCTGGCGTTGATACCGCCTCGTCCGTTGTCGTTAGCGCCGGACGCTGCCTGTGTTGTCTGGTACAGCAGATCGCTGAATACCATGTTCTGTGATTTATATGCAGTTGTGTTAACGTTGGCAATATTATTACCGATAACGTCCATTCTTGTCTGGTGCGTTCTAAGACCTGCCACACCAGAGAACAATGATCTCATCATAGTGATATGACCTCCTTATATCTGTGTGAAACCGTCTGTCCCCTCTGTCAGTCAGGGACATTAGCCTCCGTAAAGGTCCGGCTAAATAATTACGGCTCCGTCAATATTGGTAAATACATTTTCGTCGGTTTCCGTCTGATCCATCGCGGTGATGACCGTCTGATTCGGTACATTCACGATAAACGCCAGTGAATCGACGATAACTAACGATTCATTGATTCCTTTCGCACCCGCTTTGGCTGCTCCCATGTTCAAGCGTTCCACCTGATCCTTCGTCAGTTCAATATTCCTGTCGTTAAGGCGGTTGGCTGCATGCTTGGAGAATCTGACCTCTCCCCCTGTCCGGATACTGTCCGTCTTACCGGATAAGATATCCTGGAAACTCGCGGTATTTGGTTTCGGCGCTCCTGCCTGCTGTCTGCCTGTGTTTAAATATTGATCCTGCAGCTGCTCTATGGAAAGGAATTGATTGCCTTGAATCTTCATATTCTCTCTCCTCCTTGAGATGACTGCCGCCTTAGGCGCTTAACTTTCTCCGGATCCGTCCGTCTTGGATTTATCATCACCGTCCTCATTGGGTGCTCCATCACCGTCCGGATTTGGCGTGATATCTTTCATTCTCTTAATATATGCTTCCGCTTTCTCGAAATAATCATCCGTAAGGAAGCCCTTCTGATAGTCGTCCATGCCGTTGTAGATCTCTTCCAGTCTGTCTACCTTTTCCTTGTTATCTATCGTCAGCAGACTGACATCGGGAAGCTTATTGAGGATACTCAAAAATTCTGCCGCCAGTGCGTATGCATCCAGATACTTCTTATCCGCTACCTTATCCAGATCGTCTAAAGAATACAACTCTCCGCCGATGGAAAGATACGCTTTGCCGCCCTCATATGATACGAAATCCACATTACCCTGTACGGTCGTCGTTCTGCCCTGACTGTCCGTTACTGACATCAGCACCGTCTGTCCTACCAGACTGGACGCTCTGGAAAGTTCAAGTGTCGCACTCATATTCTGCATCTGCTCGAGTTCCGAGAACGTTGCGAACTGGGAAATATACTCCGTGTTGGACGTAGGCTCCAAAGGATCCTGATACTTCATCTGCGCTACCAGAAGCTGCAGGAAAGCATCTTTATCCAGACTGGAATTGCCGGTCTTCTTCGCTTTATCTTTCGCCATAGACGCGGCCGATGTGTTATCGACTAATTTACCGTCTTTTACTTCCTGTACTACTCCCATTTACTTTATCTCCTCTCATATTAATCCTTCATTCTTACTCAACTTGCGAGTTTGGGCGCAAGCACAAACTTGCGTGTGAAAAATTTATTTTTCACACTATTCACCCTGAGGTGTGTAAGCAGGAATAATGCTTATCATCCTGCCGTTCATGCCCTGCCTTCTAAGCAGTATAGTCTACCGTGCTGCCGTTTGCCTGCATCATCTCCACCGCGATACGCTCGGAATCTTCCATCTCGTCAAGTTCGGCTTCTTCTCCCAGCTCATCCAGATTGATCCTTCTGGTGCCCTTAGACGCTTTGCCCTGTTTACCGTCCGCATTCTCATGTTCCTGCGAGAACTGCTGTCCGTACGCATGGTTTGCAACCGTAACTTCCACCGCATCGACCTTGATCCCCTGCTCTTCGAACTGATTCTTAAGCTGGATCAACTGTGTTTCAATGACTGCGCGGACTGTCTCGTTCTGGGTTGTGAAATGTGCCGTGATCACGCCGTCTTTCGCAGCGATCTGTACGCCTACTGTACCCAGACTTGCGGGATGCAGTTGTAACTCCATCTCCTGCGACTCTGCTTTCAGGTTAATCTTCATGTAATCCATGATCTGATTCATGATATCTTCCGTCTGCATCGAACGATACTCTACGTTAACGGGCTCCGGTGTCTCACCGGTCTCCATCGCCTTATCCAGGGTCTGTAAGAAAGCACTGCCTGCATGGCTGCCGTCTCCCCTGCCGCTGTCCGCAGAAGCATTTCTCTCCTTCGTCCTATGTCCGGCCTGCACCTCCGTCTTCGGGGCGTCTGTCACTTCCTCCTGAACGCTCTTATTGCCGCTCGCATCGTCCACGGTAACTTTAACCTGAACCGTCTTGCCGTCTTTCTGCACTGATACCGTATAATCCTTCATGCCTTCCAGATTTACCTCCGGCATATCTTCTGCCTCCGCAGCTTCAGATTCACCGGCATCGGCGATCATCTGATCCATCAGTGCACTCACCTCATCTTCGGTCATGCCCAGCTCCTTAGCCAGACTATCCAGACCCTCCTCCACTGCACCAAGCAGATTTTGAAGATTACCGTAAAGCGCCTCATCGGTCACCAGCGACAACTCGTCTGTGCTTCCCGTGATCTGGAGCAGAAGCTGTTTCAGATTGTCGTTGTCAAACAGCTGCACCGCCGTAAGTCCCAGCACTACCATGGCTTCTTCCACTTCTTCCGGTGTCACATCCATCTCTTTCGCGATTTCCTGCACCAGCTCTTTCGCGGTTTCTTCAATCTCTTCCGCTGCCTGTTTCATCTCAGCATCGGTTCCTGAAGCTTCGGCAATCGTATCATTGTCTTTCTGTCCGGTCGCATCCTCGGCCTTACCGGAATCGGGCTCCGCTTTCTTAGCTGTTTCCTGCGTCGCAGTATCTTTTGACGCCGACGTCTCCGTCTTCGCCGTGGCTGCTACTCCCGCTGTCTGAACCGCGGCCGATGTATTAACCGCATTACCTGCCGCTTCCGTCCGCAGACTGCTGATCGTATCGCTTACCTTCGCCATAACCTGATTGAAACTGTCCTGTGCAAGCCCATCCTGCTTCATACCTGCCGGGTCTGTCTGTGCCGCGGTGTAGTTCAGCAGAGCATTCACATTGTTTACAGTCATACTCTTTCCTCCTTTCTTCAATTTTCAAGGTTCCTGCCTTTCGGCATATATATATAAAGCATACGGCGTATTCCGCCGCTGCAATATATATCGTCTCGTTGCTGCAATTTCTAAAGTGCCGCGGATATAAATCCCTACGAATCGGGATCCATGATCTTCGTCAGTCTGGCCGCCGTTTCCGAATCCATAACACCTAATATTTTACCTCGGTCCTCGGCGCTCATCTGATACAGGATCTTGGCCGCAAGATCCAGATCGTCTGTCAAGCTCTCGAAGATCGCCGCCGCTTCCTTGGGTTTCATCTCGGAGTAAGCCTGCGCATAATCCTGAATCTCCGCATCCGCTTCCGCCTGCTCTACCACCTGTTTATACAGATATTCCGCCATGGCAGGATCCATGCTCTCATAATACTTCTGATAAGCATCTGCTCCCGGCCCTTTCTCCGCATAGACAACCTCCTCGTAGAACTCTGTCTTAATCCGCTCGAATTCAACCTGTGCGTCTTCGAAAGTCTGTAAACGCTCAATCTCAGCACGCAGCTGTTCCAGCTCCTCATAATCCAGATTACTGTCCGACTGTGCTCTCTCCAGCTCCAGTTCAAGCTCCCTGATATAGTCCACAGCCTCACGCAGGCTGGTATAGCCTCCGTAGGCTTCCTCATCGTCCGTAGTTACCACCGTATCTGCAGGCAGAATCTTGTTGATCACCGGAATATCCTTTAATACAGGTGCAAGCACACCTGACCCGAACCCGCCCACATCCAGCTTGATCAACAGACACAGGATCGCCAGCCAGATTATAATAATAACAACCGTTACTAAGACTACGGAAACACCGCCCGGATCCTCGTCCTCTGCAAGCTGGGCTGCCTGTGCCGAAATTTCCTTGGCTTTCTGCTTCGCTTCCTTCTTC